>JAAYZL010000539.1 GCA_012514855.1 Clostridiales bacterium | reverse complement strand
TCTCGTACTACGCGACCATCAAGGTCAACGTGGCCGTCGCCGCGAACTCTTCTGGGGCGAACGCGTACATCGCGGGAGCGGGCGCAATCACGGCAAAAAAAGTCACCGTCACCGCGACCGGCGAAGCCTACGCGGAGGCGACCGTCTATCGGCCCAATGTCTCTGGCGGCATGGCCAACATCGCGGCGAACGCGATGGCGGCGCTGCTGTCGGCCACGCAAAAGGCGTACATCCAGGACATCACGATCCACGGCACGAGCGCGAGCGTGACCTCGGAGCTCAACAAGGACAAAGCGAAGGGCGCGTCGGCGACGCTCGGCTCGAACGGCGGTAACGGCAGCGCGTCGCTCGCGGGCGTCAACTCGAAGGCCAACTCCGCCGTCGCCACCGCGAACGCGACGGGCGGCGCGCAGGTTATCGCGGCGAACCTGACATTAACCGGCGCTCTGACGATCTACGCGAAGGGCGATTCCTACGCGAATTCGACCGTCGCCAACGACGTGCTCACGGCGTCCGCCATCGGCATCGGCGTCAACGTGCTCTACGCCTACGCCAAGGGTGGCTTCAATGCGACCGCGAGCGGAAACATCGAGGCCTCGGGAATCACGATCGACAGCACCTACAGGGTCAACGCGAACGCCGTCTCCGCACAGCCGAACTGGGGCGCGAGGCTTGAGCTGGTTTCGATCCAGGGCAACGTCGCCTACGCCGAAACGAACGCCTCCTCGACGTCCGGGGTTGACGGCGCGGGGACGATCAAGACCGGCGCACTCAGCGCGACCGCGAACGGGACCGCGAAGGCGACCGCAGACATTCAGGGCGTAAATTTGAACATCACCGGCGTCAGCCTCGCGGTCAACGTCGTGTCGGCGGTGGTCTCCGGCACGCAGAAAGCGATTCTCAAGGACGCGAACGTGACGGCGTTGAGCGTGACCGTCACATCCAACTTCAACACCGGTAGTTCCACGAACAACTACGCCGCGACCGCGACCGTCGGAAGTAACAGCGGCAACGCCACGGGTATCAGCCTCGTCGGCGGCAAAACAAGCTCTGCGAAGGCTTCCGTGACCGCGAAGGTCTCCGCGGAGGTCTTGGACGCGGTACTCACAAGCGTCGCGGGCGCGGTGAACGTCACAACAAACGCAAAGTCCTACGCGCTAGCGCAGATTCGCGAGCAGACCGTCACGGTCTCCCTCGTCAACGTCAGCCTCATATTCGTCGAGGCGGACGCCGCCGGTACGTTCACGGCTTCGATGAAGGCCGGAGCGGGGAAGAGCAGCGTCGGGAGCGTCAACGTCAAGTCCATCTACACGGTGTACAGTATAGCTAAGACCGGCGCGGCCGGCGGCCTGAATGCGAGCCTTGTAGACGCCAACTACAACGAGGCCAAGGCCAACACGTCCGTCTCCGGCAACGCGGGATTCGGAAGCGACGGCGATCTCACGGTGCTGGAAGACGTGCTTGTAAGCGTCGAAGCCACCGCCGACGCCATCGCCGAGGTCAAATCGCCCCGGCTGAGCATTTCGGGCGTGAAAGTGGCCGTCAACAAGGTCACGGCAAACCTGAACGCCCAGCAGAACGCTTACGCGTTCGGAACCGGCTCCGCGACGGTCTTCGGCAAGGTCGAGATCCTCTCGAAACTGAACGTCCCCGAGAGCGGCGCGGGCACGCACGGCGCGAAGGCGACCGTCCGCGGCCCGGCAGGTTCTCTTAGCCTGATTGCCGCGAGCACGAACAGCGCTTACGCCAACAGCTCGAGCGTGAACACCGGGTACATCGCGGACATCGACCTTTCGTCTAAATCCGTCGAGGTGCATGTGCAAACGATCAACCTGGCGAACGCGCGTGCCGAGAACGGAACCTCGGTGAGCCTGACCGCGTTCGGCAATCTCTACGCCGAGAGCTATACGGCCGACAAGACGGTCGCAAAGATCAGCGGCGGCAAGGTCACGGCGACGGATGGCTCCGTCGATCTCGATGCCGAGAGCAATTTGACATCCTATGCGCTCGCGACCGCAGGCGGATCCGCGGCGCTTGTCAGTGCGACGTTGTCCGAAGCGAAGGCCTATGTCGGTAAGTCCACGAAAAAGCAAGTCGCGGAGGTCTTCATCGCGGACGGCGCGATCGTTAAGGCAGAGATCGACGTCGACCTCTATGCCTACAATACCGGCTACGCCGAGGCAGTAATCCAGAAGGGCGGCACTTTCGCCATCGGGACGATTGAAAGCTCCTCGCTTCCGACCAGCAGTTACTATGACACCTACGCTGGCGTCAAGGACAACTGCACTGTAACCGCCGGGAGGCACATCAACATCCGCGCGAAGGACTATACGCGCGCGAGATCCGAAGCGAAGTCATCAAGCATCGGCGTCGTCGTGAGCGTCTCCACGACCTACGGCAGCAATACCATCGACTGTGTGATGAAGGTCGGAGTGGGCGCGTCGAAGCTGTTCGCGACGGAGAATGTACTCATCCAGGCCGATTCGAACGCATACATGTATGCACTCACGCATGCGAATTCGGACGGGGGCTTCTACAACGGATCCACGATGCAGGCGAAGAACAGCCTCACCCGCGCCGTGACCGCGGACATCCTAGCGGGCGCGGACATCGAGGCGGACTTCGGAACGCTCACGATCAAGGCGGTCGGCGGCGCGGAGGACGACATCACGACGACCGCGCGCGTGGAAAGCACCGGGTTTGTCGCCATCGGCGACACGCGCACCTACACGGACGTCTCAACGACCGCCACGGCGAACATCGCGATTGGCGCGAAGCTCAAGAACACGTTCGGGTACGTGAAGGTCTACGCGGACGCTTCGATCAATCGCGCGTACGCCTACTCGCACGTCTACAACTCGGGCGTCGGCAACGAGCCGGATGCGAAGGCACTGGGCACGCTGACGCTCACCTCGAAGGTCAACCTTGGCAGCACGGGCACCGGCAAGCTCGACATCCTCGGCAAGAATGTCGACATCCGCAGCTACATCGGAAAGCTCAACTTCTTCATGCAGTCATACTCGCGCGGCCGCGGCCTGGGCGTGAACGTCGATTCGGAGAGCAGGACGCACGCCTATATCACGAGCGAAGTCAACCTCACGAACGCGACCGTTAGGGGCTACGACGTCGTCGTGATCCAGGCCGAGGCCCGCCCGGCATGGCGCTCGGCGCACATCATCAACGATGCCTACTCGTTCGCGCAGGGCATCGGCGACGCGACCGCGATAGCTGAACTCGGCAGCAGCTACACCAAGACCAACGTCTACCTCAAAGGCGGGACGGATGTGCACGGCGCGAAGGTGACGGTCGACGCGCTCCAGTTCAACGCCAACGTCAATCAGTACCCACACACGCGCCGTACGGGCATCGCGTCCGCGAGCGACGACCGCAACGGCGGAATCACCAACACGCGGACGATGGATATCGCCACCGGCGTCGGCTTCCACATCGGCGACGCGGCGGTCGGCATCGCCATCGACATCTCCGAGCGCGGCATCCGCCAGGTCGGTCTCCCCAAGGAGAACATGAACCTGTTCTCCGTATCGGGGGACACGGTCACGATACTGCCGCTCGCGAACCCGCTGCCCGGAACGCTCTACCTCGGCGCGCATACCGGCACTGGCTACATCATCTATAACCAGCGCTTTATCCCCGAGGTGCTGATCACGAACCGCACCGACAAGAACCTTGAAATCACGCGGATCACCGTCGAAAACGCGAACTTCATCAACCCCTCGGTCTCGGGCGGCCACGGCTTCAGCCGCGCGGACAGCACAAATCAGACACCGACGATCATCGTCGAGAACCGCCTGGACGGCGATGTGCACGTCTCCGATCTGATCTCGGACCGCACCGGAACGACAATCTTCCGCTGGATAGGCGAGACCGGGGGCAATCTGACCTCGGCAAGGTATGTGACGGTCATCAGCGCCGCAGGCGCTAAGGCGGCGCCCATCTGGACGCACGTGCTCACCATCGAAAACGCCGCGAACATCGGCACCGGCGCAGACAGTCGCTTCGCCGCGTTTCTGTTCCTGTTGGGCACTGCCGAGGGCGTGCTGAACGCCCAGACGTCCGGATGGAGCTACATGCAGCTGACGCCGGTCAGGTTCATCGAAAAGGACACGCAGGCCGAGGTGCTCGCAGGGAACGACACGAGCGCCTTCGCGCCGACGCTCAAGGTGATGACGCTTCTGGCCGTGGGCGACAATGATCTCCTGCTCTCCGAGGGCATCCGCATCTACAACCTCAAGGGCTCGACCGTCATCACGATGCCGCTGCCGGGGACGCTTGAATACGTGAGCGGCACGATGAAGGGCTTGACGGCGAACGCGACGATCGACGCGGAGGGGCTCGAGCGCTATTTGCAGGGATACAACATCGCGAACGAGGCCTACGTCTATCTGCTGCCCAACGGAACCACGCTTTACATTAACGCGCAGGGCGAGATCGTGCGCGTCACGGAGCTTGTCGGCTCGACCGAGGTGAACACGACGCTCAAGGACTACTCCTTCACCTACGAAGGAAGCGACATCGTCGAGGTGGGTCTCGGCACCGGCGTCAGCCTCGACCTTCTGACCGGCGAACTGACCTTGAAGGCGGGTGCGAACTTCCAGACGCTCCTGTCCGTCATCGACGCAAACTGGCTGATCGGCAACGTCGACACGGGCGCAGGGCAGTTTAAATTCACCTACTCCGTGATCACGGGCACCGAGGTGATCGACGGCGTAACCGTGCCCAAGGCGGAATTCCATGAGGTGAATCTGGTTCTCTGGAAGTCCGCGGCCGGCTCCGACTACTATTGGCTCCAGAACCGGCAGGTATCTTGGGCCAACATTATGGACGAAGACGAAGACGAGATGTACCTGCTGAAGAAGACCGGCGACACGCTCGAGGCGTTTGTCATCGGCGGCGAGGGCGAGGTCGAGGAGCAGGTCGGTACTTCCGAGGATAGCCTAGTCTACTACTATGATGGTAACGGCAACCGTGTCACGGTAGATCAAGGAATGGCAGATCTTTGGAAGAGCAAAGGGGATTACTGGTATGGGTTCGCGCAGAGCATGATCGGAACGCTCGTGCTCGACTACGAGTATCCCAGTTCCTCGGTGCAATACGTCGGAATCGACAATTTCCTGGGGATCAGCGGGCTCACAATCAAATACCGCATTTCGGATGGCAAGTGGTTCTATCGCGGCGCGGTAGATTCGGGCTTCGGGTGGTACAACGAGGAGTATAGGGAACTGCCGGTTACGCAGATCAATGGCGCGTACCATGTTGCGGCCGGGACGCAGCTGAACGATGTGTACTTGAACTGGAATAGCAAGAGGAACATCTCCATTCAGGACGATTTCTTCTATGCGCACAGCCTAGTGACCGACTGGGAAGACAATGGCGGATATATCTCTATTGCAAATGACGGTACACATTGGGCGACCAACGGCGGCCCGTACCTCAACGACTACGAACTGACCGTCCGGTACACGAAGATGCGCGCGGCGTCGATCCTGATCACCCCCGCGAACCCGGAGGATGAGGACACCTACTACCACGTGGGCATCTACGCCTCGGAAAACAACAACAGCTACGCCGACATCGACGGGCCGATCAAGGACATACCGATCAAGCTGACGGCGCTTCCCTCGAACGACTTCGTGACCGGCAACGGGTACCGCATCCACGACCTGCTCTACATCTCGACGGGCGGGAAAGTACTGATGCTCGTCGACAACGACAAAAACGGCGTCAGCGAGTTCAATGCCGCGTACGACGGGTCGACCTACCAGTCGGACTTCATGACGATTTCCAACGTCGGCGCGCATTTGAACAGCTACACCGGGTTGTCGGAGGCGATTCAGCCGGTCATCATGCTCCTGGCCGGACCGCTGCCGGGGCAACCCGTCACGCTCGAGCGCCTGACCGATGTCGTGGCGGTCGACGTGCAAGGCAGGTACTGGTATTACGATGGCACGAACTGGAATCTCGCGGCCGCGGAGGCGGACGGCGCGAAGACCCTGGTCAAATACGGCAGGGTTACGTACTTGACCATCGAGACGATCGGCGACATCCTCTACTTCACGCTGCCAAACGGCATCCGCGTCGGCTCCGACGGCAGCGTCGTGAGCAGCGGAACGGCCGGCCAGACGCAGAATTTCGTCAAGGTTACCGGGCTCAAGTACCTGCTGGGCATGCTCGCGGGGGACAACGTCATCATCACGATGCCGGACGCCCATGGAAGCCTCGAGGA
>JAAYZL010000090.1 GCA_012514855.1 Clostridiales bacterium | reverse complement strand
TGCGCGCGCGCGATGAACCGCATCGACGCCGAGCGCTCGCCCGGCCAGACGGCGCTCTCGAGCTTCAGGTGCCGCTGCAGCGCGTCGACGCAATTCTCCCACATGCCGCGGTACAGGTATTCGCGGCCGAGGTAATAGGCGAGCCGGTCGTCGTCCGGCTTCTTGCGCACCGCGAGTTCCAGCAGCGGCAGGTACTGGTGCCGGGACTTCTCCGGGTCGGGGCGGTGGTTGAGCTGCACGCCCTCGGCGAGCACCGTCCGGTAGGCGGAGCGCTCGTACTCGAGCACCTCGTGCACCGGGTTCTCCCAGCGAAAGCCGTAGCGCGCGTGGATCTTGTCCGCCCAGAACACAATTCCCTCGGAGCCGTCGGGGTTGAAGCTCCACGTGTAGCGGCAGCGGGCGCGCTTCGCGTCCGCGCACCAGGCATTTTCGAGCGCGGCCCGCCAGCCGGGGCGGAACAGCTCGTCCAGATCCGTCGACACGCAGATGTCCGCCTCCTCCGGAACCAGCGACAGCGCGAGGTTCCGCGCCGCGTCGAAGCGCCACGGGGAGACGGCCCGCTCAAAGACGGTCACGCCCTCCGCGCGCAAGAGCTCCTGCGTCCCGTCGGTCGAGCCGGTGTCCATCGCGATCACCCGGTCGGCCTCGCGCATCGACTCCGCCCAGCGCCGCGCGAACTTCGCCTCGTCCATGCAGATCGCGTACACGCATACGGCGTATTTTCCCATACGCTTCACCCCTTGTAATTGTATGCGCGGATGTACGCGATTCTGCGTGATCTTCCCGGCTCCCGCACCGCTCCGGAGAGCAGGATCAGCGCGGCGAGGTTCGGGAGCGCCATCAGGCCGTTCAGCGCGCCCGCGGCCGACCACGCGACGTCGACGCGCATGACCGCCCCGGCGACGATCAGCAAAATGTACGCGCCGCGGTAGACCGTGCCCGCGCGCTCGCCGAACAGGAACGAGAAGCAGCGCTCGCCGTACAGCGACCAGCTCAAAATCGTCGACAGCGCGAACATCGAGATCCCGAGCGCGACCGCGGCCGAGGCCGCCCTGCCGCCGAACGCCGTCGAAAACGCCCCGATCGCGAGCTCCGCCCCGGCGCTCCCGCTCCCGTAGGGGACGGCAATTCCGCTCGTCAGGATCGCGAGCGCCGTCAGCGTGCAGAGCACGATCGTGTCCATGAACACCTCGAACATGCCGTAAAGCCCCTGATCGGACGGGCGCTCGACCTGCGCGGCGGCGTGCGCGATCGGCGCGGAGCCCATGCCTGCCTCGTTCGAGAACGTGCCGCGCGCGACGCCGTGCCGAAGCGCCTGTATTATCCCGACGCCCGCCGCGCCGCCGACCGCCGCGGACGGGTTGAACGCGCCCCGGACGATCGACGAGAGCGCGCCGCCGATTTCCCCGAAATTCGCGGCGATCGCCCACAGCGCGGCGAGCGCGTACGCGGCGCTCATGAACGGCACGAGCTTTTCCGTGACCCTTCCGATCCGCTTCGCGCCGCCGAGCAGCACGAGTCCCGCGAACAGCGCCGAGAGTATCCCCGCGGTCAGCGCGATTCGCCCCCGGAGAGGGGCCGCGGCGGGGTCGAGCGCGGCGACGGCGGCGACGACGGCGCCCGCGAGCGTGTTCGACTGCACCATGTTGCCGATGCCGAGCGCCGCGAGCGCGCCGAACGCCGAAAACACGGGCGCGAGCCAATGGAACCGCCGGGGGAGCCCGTTGCGGATGTAGTACATCGGCCCGCCGACCCACTCGCCGCGCGCGTTCTTCTCGCGGAAGCGGATCGCGAGCACGACCTCGGCGTACTTCGTCGCCATCCCGAGCACCGCCGAGACCCACATCCAGAACACCGCGCCCGGCCCGCCGAGCGCGATCGCCCCCGCGACGCCCGCGATGTTGCCGGTGCCGACCGTCGCCGCGAGCGCCGTCGTCATCGCCTGAAACGGCGTGACGTCGCCCGGCGCGCGCGCGGGGTTTTTGCGAAAGAGCCGGCGGAACATGTCCCCGAATCTCCGGAACTGCACGAATCCGGTCAGCGCCGTGAACAGCGCGCCGGTTCCGGAGAGCAAAACGAGCATCGGCGCGCCCCAGACGAT
Organism: Clostridiales bacterium; assembly: GCA_012514855.1. The sequence goes on along the minus strand of JAAYZL010000090.1, from coordinate 608 downwards.
TCCGTTCAGCCACTCGATCATCTCTCACCCTCCCCAAAAGAAACGGGAAGCCGGATGGCTTCCCGCCGCGCTTCATTGGATGCGCCTCTTTGCTATTTGAGAACCTTTTTCAGGAACATTCCCGTGTAGCTGTGCCCGCACTCCGCGAGCTCCTCGGGCGTGCCCTCGGCGATCACCGTGCCGCCGCGGTCGCCGCCCTCGGGGCCCATGTCGATGATGTAGTCGGCGGTCTTGATGACGTCGAGGTTGTGCTCGATGACGACGAGCGTGTTCCCGGCCTCGGCGAGCCGGTCGAGCACCTCGTCGAGCCGCTCGACGTCCGCGACGTGCAGGCCGGTCGTCGGCTCGTCCAGCACGTAGATCGTGCGCCCGGTCGCGCGGCGCGACAGCTCCGTCGCCAGCTTGATGCGCTGCGCCTCGCCGCCGGAGAGCGTGGTCGACGGCTGCCCGAGCTTGATGTAGCCGAGGCCGACGTCCTTGAGCGTCTGCAGCTTCGTCGCGATGCGCGGCAGCGGCCGGAAGAACTCGAGCGCCTCGTCGATCGTCATCTCGAGCACCTCGTAGATGTTCTTGCCCTTGTAGCGCACCTCGAGCGTCTCGCGGTTGTA
>JAAYZL010000538.1 GCA_012514855.1 Clostridiales bacterium | reverse complement strand
TAACTCGTCGTTGCCGTCGGAGAGCTCGACGGCGATCAGCTCGTCGCCCTCGCGGAGATTCACCGCGATCAGCCCGCCCTTGCGGATATTGGAGAAATCGGCAAGCGGCGTTTTTTTGATCACGCCGAACCGCGTCGCCATCACAAGATAGCCGCCCTCGACGGAGGGCGCGACGGGGAACATCGCGGTCACCTTCTCGCCGCCGGCAAGCTGCAAAAGGTTCACGATCGGCAGGCCCTTGGCCGAGCGCCCCGCCTCGGGAATGGCGTAGCACTTGATCTTGAACGCGCGGCCGAGGTTCGTAAAGAACAGGATGTTCGCGTGCGTACTCGTGACGAATATGCGCTCGACGAAGTCCTCCTCGCTCGTCGTCTGCCCCATCACGCCGCGGCCGCCGCGGTGCTGCGCGCGGTACGTGTCCGGCGAGAGCCGCTTGATGTACCCGAAGTGGGTCATCGTGACCGCCATCTCCTCCTCCTGGATCACGTCGTCGAGGTCGATGTCGTCGAGCAGCTGCGTAATCTCGGTTCTTCTCGCGTCGTTGTGCCGCTCCTTGACCGCGAGCGCCTCGTCCTTGATGATGCCAAGCAGCACGGTTTCGTCCGCCAGCACGCCCTCGAGGTACGCCACGCGCTCGGTCAGTTGCCGGCTCTCGTCCAGTATCCTGTCGCGCTCGAGCCCGGTCAGCCTTTGCAGGCGCATGTCCAAAATCGCCTGCGCCTGCTTTTCGCTGAGGCCGAAGCGCGCGATCAGCTTCTCCCGCGCCTCCGGGGGGGTTGCGGCCTTCTTGATCAGAGCGACAATCTCGTCGATGTTGTCGAGCGCGATGACCAACCCCTCGAGGATGTGGAGCCGCTCCTTGGCGCGGTCGAGCTCAAACTTCGTGCGTCGCGTGACCACCCGCTTCTGGTGCTCGAGGTAGTGGAACAAAATCTCCTGCAGCGAGAGCACCTTCGGCTCACCGTCGACCAACGCAAGCATGATCACGCCGAACGTGCTCTGCATGTCCGTGTGCTTGTAGAGCTGGTTCAATACCACGTTCGCGTTGACATCCCTCTTTAGTTCGATCACGACGCGCATGCCGGTGCGGTCCGTTTCGTCGCGCAGGTCGGAGATGCCCTCGATCTTTTTCTCGTGCACGAGATCCGCGATGCGCTCGACCAGGCGCGCCTTGTTCACCTGGTACGGGATCTCCGTCACAATGATGCGGCTGCGCCCTACGCCGTACTGCTCGATCTCCGCCCGCGCGCGCACCACGATGCGGCCGCGGCCCGTGCGGTACGCCGACGCGATACCCATGCGGCCCATGATGATGCCGCCCGTCGGAAAGTCCGGGCCGGGGATATACTGCATCAGCTCGTCGGACGTAATCTCCGGGTTCTCAATCAGCGCCACCAGGCCGTCGATTGTCTCGCCGAGGTTATGCGGCGGGATGTTCGTCGCCATGCCCACCGCGATGCCGCCGGAGCCGTTGACCAAAAGATTCGGGAACCGCGCGGGCAGCACGTCCGGCTGCATGAGCGTTTCGTCGAAGTTGGGGCTGAAATCGACCGTGTCCTTTTCGATGTCGGCGAGCATCTTTGTCGCCATGTACGACATGCGCGCTTCCGTGTAACGCATGGCCGCCGCGCC
>JAAYZL010000537.1 GCA_012514855.1 Clostridiales bacterium | reverse complement strand
ATGACGCTGAACCGCGGCTACTCGGTGCCCATCGACATCGACAACCCGTTTTTGCAGTTCTGCAACGGAAAGACGCTGACGGTTCCGAACGTGATCTACGTGATCGCCGCGGTGTTCATCGTCTGCTTCCTGATCCTCCACCGGACGAACGTCGGCCGCAATGTCTACGCGATCGGCGGAAACAAGGAGGCCGCGCGGCTGGCCGGCATCAGCGTCGTCAAGACCACGGTGTTCGCCTACTCCTTCTGCTCGACGCTCGTCGCCTTCGCCGGGCTGATCCTCGCGGGCAGGATGTACTCCGGCCTTCCGTCCGCGTCCACGGGGCTTGAGACGAAGGCCGTCGCCGCGGTCATCCTCGGCGGCACGAGTTTCACCGGCGGCGACGGCAAGATCTTCGGAACGATCATCGGCGTGCTGCTGCTCTCGGTGCTGCTGAACGCGATGGTGCTGTTCGGCATGAGCGCCAGCATACAGGAGATCGTGCAGGGCGTCATCATCATCGCCGCGGTCATCTACGACAGCATGCGCAAGAAAGTCGCCTGACAGGAGGTAGCGATATGAAGGAAAACCATACGCCGAAGATCGGGCTGTTCGTCGTGAGCCTCGACGGGGAGCGCACCGACTACGCCAAGAAGTTTGAAAACGAGGCGAGGCCGATGCTTCAGGCTCGGGGTGTCGAGATCCTGAACAAACCGGGGCTTGTGATGGACACGCCGTCCCTGGTCGAGGCCGCGAAGGCGGCGCAGGCGGCGGGCGCCGACGCCGTCGTGTTCCTGATCGGCACGTGGATACTCGCCGACGGCGTCGTGACCGCCGCGCAGCAGCTCTGCATCCCCTATGCGGTCTGGGGCGTGCCGGAGCCGGTGTCGTTCTCGTCGGTCGGCGCAAACGTCGTGCACGGCGCGATGTGCGAGATGGACATGCCGCACAAGCTCCTGTACGGCAACCCGACGGACGAAGCGCTCGGGGCCGAGCTGATCGCCTTTCTGAGGGCGGCGATGGTCAAGGCCCGGCTCAAGCGGGCGCGCTTCGGGCTCATCGGCGGCAGGGCGATCAGCGCCTATACGACGACGGCGGACTTCAACCAGATCAAGGCGACCTTCGGCATCGAGGTCGATCACATCGACCAGATGGTCGTGCTCGAGCGCGCGCGGGCGATCCCGGACGAGGAGGCGCGGAAGGCGATCGGCCTGCTCGGCGGCCGCTGCGACGCCGCGGAGGAGATGCTCCTGAAGTCCGCGAAGACATACCTCGCGATCGAGGCGGTCAAACGCGAATACAGCCTCGACATGGCCTCGGTCAAGTGCCTCGGCGAATTCATCAACACCTATTCGTGCTGCTGCATGGCGGTGACGCTCGAGAATGACGCCGGGTTCACGATGTCCTGCCAGGGAGATGTGAACGCTACGATCACGATGCACATCCTGCGGCTTCTCGGCGGCGGCGCGTCGTTCTTCGGCGACATCAGCACCGTGATGTACAGGGACGGCGAGATCAGGACGATCAACTGCGGCGCGGTTCCGACGGTTCTCGCCGCCGACCCGGAAAGCGTCCCGTGGGTCGAGCAGTACGAATACATGGGCGCGGGGCGCGGCGTGAACCCGGTGTTCTGCATGAAGGGCGGGCCGGTGACGTTTTCGTACCTCGGGCGCAGGAAGGGGCAGTATCAGCTCCT
>JAAYZL010000536.1 GCA_012514855.1 Clostridiales bacterium | reverse complement strand
TTCAGCCCGCGCACGAGGAATTTCAGGCTGATCCTCGACATGCGCGCGGCCATCGCGACGAACAGAAGAACCAGCGCGAATCCCGCGAACCCCTGCGACAAAAACACCGCGACGATCAAGGCGACCGTCAGCATCAGCTTCGCGCGCGGGTCGAGCCGGTGGATCAGCGAGTTGCCGGGGAAGAACTGCCCGATCGTGATGTTCTTCAGCATCCGCGCACCTCCTTCAGGATCGCGCGCTTCACGTCCTCGATGCGAAACAGGCTGTCCGGGACGTGAAAGCCGCACATGTTGAGCTTTTTCACGAGCTTCACGCACTCCGGGACGTCGAGCCCCATCGCGATCAATTCGTCGCCGTGGCGGAACACCTCGGCGGGCGGCGCGTCGAAGGCCACCTCGCCGCGGTTCAGCACGACCAGCCGGCCGCACAGCCGCGCCGCGTCGTCCATCGAGTGCGTGACCATGATGACGGTCACGCCGCCCCGGTGGATGTCCTGTATGAGCTTCAACAGTTCCTCGCGCCCGGCGGGGTCGAGCCCGGCGACCGGCTCGTCGAGCACGAGCGTCGACGGGCGCATCGCGAGCACGCCCGCGATCGCGACGCGGCGCTTCTGGCCGCCGGACAATTCAAACGGCGACTTCTGGAACAGCTCCTCCGGGATGCCGACCTGCGAAAGCGCCTCCGCGACGCGGATCTTCACCTCGGCGTCCGGGAGCCCGAGGTTTCGCGGGCCGTAGCCGACGTCCTTTTCGACCGTCTCCTCGAAGAGCTGGTACTCCGGGTACTGGAACACCAGCCCGACCTCGCGGCGGATCTCGATCAGGCTCTGCCCCTTCTGGCCGACGTCGACGCCGGACACGATCACGTGGCCCGGCTCCGGGCGGATCAGCGCGTTCAGGTGCGCGATCAAGGTCGACTTGCCGCTGCCGGTGTGGCCGATGATGCCGACGAACTCGCCGTCCCGGACCGAGAGGCTCACGTCGAAGAGCGCCCTCGTCTCAAAGGGCGTGCCGGGCATGTAGGTATGCGTCAGGTGATTGATCTCGATCGGCACAGTTCCACCGCCATTTCCTCGACCGTCATGATGTCCGGGGGGAGATGCAGCCCCTCTTGGCGGAGCTCCGCCGCCAGCCGCGCCATCGCGGGGACGTCGAGGCCCATCGCGTGTATCGCGTCGGTCCGCATGAACACCTCGCGCGGCGAGCCCTCGAGCGCGATCCGCCCCTCGTCCATCACGAGCACGCGGTCGGATTTCAGCGCCTCGTCCATGAAGTGCGTGATCCAGACGACGGTCAGCCCCTCGTCGCGGTTCAGCCTTCGCGCGACGTCGAACACCTCGCGCCGCCCGGACGGGTCGAGCATCGCGGTCGACTCGTCGAAGGCGATGATCTTCGGCCGCATCGCGAGCACGCCCGCGATCGCGACGCGCTGCTTCTGCCCGCCGGAGAGCATGTGCGGGGCGGACTCGCGGAATGCTTCCATGCCGACGGCCTTGAGCGCCGCGTCGACGCGCAGCCGGATCTCCTCCGGCGGCACGCCGATGTTCTCCGGCCCGAACGCGCAGTCCTCCTCGACGATCGTCGCGACGATCTGGTTGTCCGGGTTCTGAAACACCATGCCGCAGGTCTTCCGGACGGCGAGGCTGTTTCTCTCGTCGTGCGCGGCGACGCCGTCCACGTATACCTCGCCCGATTTCGGCAGGATCAGCGCGTTCAGGAGCTTCGCGAGCGTCGACTTTCCGCTGCCGTTGCGCCCGAGCACGGCGACGAACTCGCCCGCCGCGATCGCCACGCTGACGCCGGAGACCGCGTCCTCGTCCGCGCCCTCGTACCGGAATTCCGCGCCCTCCACCCGGATGATCGCCTCTGCCATGTTCTCCCTCCGCCCCGTGCTCCAGGTAAGCACTGATTTGATGAGGTGGTGGAGCGCCGAGGCGATTTTTCGTCCCTACGAGAAGCCAGCAGGGAGCCGTAGCGGCGCTACGGCGACCGGATGAGCGACAAAGTAGGGGCGGAAAAGCGACCGGCGATCCCGCCGCTGAATAAATCAGTGATTGCCAAGCGCATTATAACACGGAAAGGTTAATTTATGCGAGTGAGTTTGTTTTGCTCTGGGTTTCGACGGCGTTTTCGCGCCAAAAGATTCCGACAAGTTCCCGAAACTTCACTTTTAATCTTCCACAAATTGTGATAAAATAAGGGCGAATAATCAGGGAGGTGCAAAACCCATGTTCAACAAAAAGACGATCGAGGACATCGACGTTTCCGGCAAAAAAGCGCTGGTTCGCTGCGACTTCAACGTGCCGCTGAACGAAAGCAACGTCATCACCGACGAGACGCGCATAGACGCCGCGCTTCCGACGATCAAATATCTGCTCGGCCACGGCGCGGCGGTCATCCTCTGCTCGCACCTGGGCCGCCCGAAGGGCGCGTTCAATTTGAAGTATTCGCTGGCCCCGGTCGCGAAGAGCCTCTCGGAGAAGCTCGGGTTTGAAGTGAAGCTCGCGAAGGACGTCATCGGCGACGATGCGAGGAAGCTCGCCGCCGAGGTCAAGCCCGGCGAGGCGATTTTGCTCGAAAACGTGCGCTTCCACGCCGAGGAGGAGGCGAACGACCCGGCGTTTGCGAAGGCGCTCGCGTCGCTGGCCGAGATCTACGTATCCGACGCGTTCGGAACCGTCCACCGCGCGCACGCGTCGACCGCGGGCGTGGCGAATTACCTGCCCGCCGTCGCGGGGTATCTGATCGGCAAGGAGCTCAACTTCCTCGGAAACGCCGTCTCGAATCCCGAGCGCCCGTTCGTCGCGATTCTGGGCGGCGCGAAGGTCAAGGACAAGATCGGCGTCATCACGAACCTGCTCGAGAAGGTCGATACCCTCCTCATCGGCGGCGGCATGGCCTACACGTTCATGAAGGCGACCGGCGGCGAGATCGGAAATTCTCTCTTGGACGCGGAGCGGCTCGGCCTCGCGCTGGAACTGCTCGACAAGGCGAAGCGGAAGGGCGTGAAGCTGCTCCTGCCCGTCGACAACGTCTGCGGCAAGGCGTTTGACAACGACACCGAGCGGATGATCTGCTTATCGGGCGAGATTCCCGAGGGCTGGCAGGGGCTCGACATCGGCCCCGGGACGATCGAGCTGTTCGCCAAAGAGGTCAAGTCCGCGAAGACCGTCGTCTGGAACGGCCCGATGGGGGTGTTCGAGATGCCGAACTTCGCGAAGGGCACGCTCGCGATCGCGAACGCCATGGCCGAGTCCAAAGCGACGACGATCATCGGCGGCGGCGACAGCGCTGCGGCCGTCACGCAGATGGGCCTCGCGGACAGGATGAGCCACATCTCCACCGGCGGCGGCGCGTCGCTCGAGTTCTTGGAGGGACGGGTGCTGCCCGGCGTAGCCGCTCTCAACGACAAGTGAGGTAGGCGTCTTTCCAAGCGACACAGCGGGGCGGGCCGTGCGCCC
>JAAYZL010000535.1 GCA_012514855.1 Clostridiales bacterium | reverse complement strand
TGTCTTGCAGCCATACGCCGTCCTCGATGGCCGCGGTGTTGGAGAGCGTGATCTGCGCCTTGGTGTATACGCCGACGCCTTCGGTCCCGGGGTTTCCGCAGATTGTCCCGCCGGACATCGCAAACGTGCCTTCGTTCAACAAGCCGAGGCCGTTGCCGAATCCCGAGTTCTCGGAGATCTCTCCGGCGGTCATCGTGAAGGCGCTGTCGGGGCGGTTGTCCACACCGCCGCCGCCGGCCGCCTCGTTAAAGCAGATCGTTCCGCCGGAGAGCGTGAACGCGGCGCCATTGCGGTTGTCCACGCCGCCGCCAAAGTTGTTCGACGTGTTGCGGGCAATCGTGCCGCCGGACATGGTGAATTTCGTGTCGGCGCCGGTGTTGTACACGCCGCCGCCCCAGCCCGCACCGTTGCCGGAAATCGTCCCGTTGACCAGCGCGAATTCGCCTCCGGCGGAGTTGGACACGCCGCCGCCGGAGCTCGCGGAATTGCTGGAAATCGTCCCGTTCAGCATCGTGAATCTGTCGGTGTTGTTCACGCCGCCGCCGTAGGTCGATGCGCAGCCGGAAATCGTCCCGCCGTTCATCGTGAAATCGCCGTTGTTTCTCACGCCGGCGCCTTCGGTCGCGCGGCCGCCCCTCAGCGTGACGCCGGACCCCATGTCGAAAGTTCCGCCGGACGCAACGAGCACAATGTTGTTGTTCGTGCCTCCGATGCCACCGCCGTCGATCACCAGATCGGCGGAATCGCCTCGCAGCGAGAAATTGCTCGCAGCCACGAACATCGGGCCGTCGTCAAACGCGCGCGTGATCCTGTGCGCCGCGCCGACGGACTCGAGCGTGACGTCGTTGTCCTCGATGATCGCCGGCGCCGTGAGAACCGCGTCGTTGATCAGCATGACCGTCGCCGCCATGGGGCGGTCGTCCGCGTCGTTGATCGCATCCAAGAGATTTGTGTGCAAGGTGCCGTCGGGGTCTCCTCCGCTGGTTACCCTGGCCACATAGCTCGCCGCCGCCAGCTCGCCGTTTTCGTCGACCATCCAGTTCCCCTCCGCGTTGGGCGGGATCGCGAATGCCGTGCGCGTCAGGAGGTCATACGTCTGGCCTACGGGAAGTTCCCAGAGAATCTGGCGCCCCGGCGTATAGGCGTCGGGCCGGACGCGTGCGCTGCCGGTGAAGGCCGGACCCACCACGATCATCGAGTCCGTGCACAGATACAGCTCGTCCGAGATGACCGCGCCGCCGGAGATCTGGAAAAGGCCCTCTTCGTATACGCCGCCGCCGCCGAAGCTCGCGGAGTTTCCGGAGATCGAGCCGCCCGACATGTCGAATATGGCGAAGGCCTCGACGCGCACGCCGCCGCCGAAGCCGGTCCCCTTGTTTCCGGAAATCGAGCCGCCTTCCATGTTGAATGTGGCGGTGGAACTGACGTATACGCCGCTGCCGCCGTCCGCGGAGTTTCCGGTGATCTTCCCGCCGCCGGACAGCGTGAAGGTGCCGGATGCGCTGTACACGCCGCCGCCCACGCCGTCCGCCTCGTTGCCGGAAATCGTGCCGCCGGACATCGTGAACACGCCGTCGTTGCGCACGCCGCCGCCGTGGCGGTCCGCGTCGTTCTCCTCGATTGTCCCGCCGGTCATCGTGAAGGTGCAGAGGAACTCGTTGAGCACGCCGCCGCCGTGGGAGGACGTCGCCTTGTTGTCGCGGATCGTCCCGCCGGACATCGTGAACGTGCCGCCGTTGCCGTTTATCACGCCGGCGCCGTCGCTGTACACATGGTTCCCCTGAATCGCCCCGCCGGACATCGTGAACGTACCGCCGCTGTTGTAGACGCCGCCGGTGTCGCTGCCGGTGATGATCACCCCGTTGAGCATCGTCAGCGCGCCGCCCCCGGCGCGCACGACGTAGTAGCCGCCGCCTTTGCCGTCGAGCGTGAGCGTCCCGCCGCCGCCGAGCGTCAGCGCCCCGCTTGGCTCCACATGCACCAGAGGATTCCAACTAAAGCCGCCGCGAGAGATGGTGTGCGAGCCGTCGGAGATCAGCGTCAGCGCCTTGTCGATCGAGAGGGTCTCCGAAAGCTCGACGTCCTTCAAGAGCTCGACCGTCTGCCCGCCCTCCGCAGCGTCGACCGCGTCCGGGAGCGATATGTACAGTTCGCCCGTCTCGACGATCGTGGCCGCGGGCTCGCCAAGCGAGCCGAGCAAAAGCGACCCGGACGCGACGAAGTTCCCCGACTCCGCGATCGCGGAGGGGAACAGAAGCGCGCCGAGCTGCGCAAGAATGTCGCCGCCTCCGGTTTCCTCGGGTGCGGCAGGCTCATCATCCGGGGGGAGCGGTTCCGGAGCTTCCGGGGGTTCCGGGGGTTCCGGCTCCGGTTCTGGCTCCGGCACCGCCGGTTCCGGAATCGGATCGAGCGCGAGCATGCGGTAGTAGAGCCGGATGTTCTCCGCGTCGCTCTTGAACGCATAGGAAAGCGCGTTCGCGCCCTCGATGTTGATCCAGTTCACGTCGTCCGCCGAGTATTGCCACTGCCAGATCGCCGAGACGATGTTCTCCGGCACCGCGAACAGCGTGACCTCCTCCCCGATGATCACCGGGTTCGGCTCCGCGTAGATCAAGATCACGGGCGCGGGCGGCTCCGGTGCCTCGGGCGGCTCTTCGGGCGGAAGTTCCGCTCCGAGCGGCGCTTCCGATTCGAGCGGCACCTCGGGTTCGAGCGGAACCTCTTCCAAGTGGCACGGACAGGCGCAGTCCTCCGCGCACACGCGCTCACCGACTTCGGTATAGCATTCGCAGACTTCGGTCGGTTCTTCGACCGGCTCGAGGATTTCCTCGCCCATCGGCGCAAAGGAGACCTCCTCGAGCGGGAAGCCGTTCCAGTCCCAAGGGCTGTACAGGCCGTCGGCATAGGATTCGTCGAGCGGCTCGACGTCGCGCGCGCGCACGTAGCCCGTGACGACGCCGTCGGCCGTTGCAAACGCGATCGCCAGCGGGTCGCCCTCCCCGTCGCCCTCGCGGTCATACGCGTAGACGACCGAGCGCTCCGTCAGGGTGCCGATTTTCTCGCCCAGGGATTCGCTCCCATAGACCGCCGTGCCCGCGTCCGCGCGCGCGTACCCTCGGGAGAACAGCGGCGCCTCCGGCTCCGGGGCCGGCTCCTCTGTGGGCTCCTCGGTCGG
>JAAYZL010000089.1 GCA_012514855.1 Clostridiales bacterium | reverse complement strand
GACCGACGACAACTGCGTTTCGCGCTACGAGCCGATGCCGGAGCTCGAAAACCTGTACCTCGACCGGTCGTTCGAGGTCGGCGAGGGCGTGCGCGTGTCGTTCGGCGAGCGCGCGTTCAAGAAGACGGCGCTGATCTACGCGGAGGCGGTGCGCTTCGCGGCCTCGATCTACCACGACAGGATCGCCTCGCCCTCCGGCGACCGCGCGGACTTCGAGATGTCCATCGACGAGACGGCGACGCCGACGACCCCCGCCGAGCACTTCTTTGTCGCGAGCGAGCTCGACCGGCTCGGCGTGCGCGCAGCGACCGTCGCGCCGCGGTTCTGCGGCGAGTTCCAGAAGGGCGTCGACTACATCGGCGACATCCGGCAGTTCGAACAGGAGCTCAGGGCGCACGCGGCGATCGCGCGGCGGTTCGGCTACAAATTGAGCATCCACTCGGGCTCGGACAAGTTCTCGGTGTTCCCGGCGATCGGCAGGGAGACGCGCGGCCGGTTCCACGTAAAGACCGCGGGCACGAACTGGCTGCAGGCGATGCTCCTGATCGCGGAGCGCGACCCCAAGCTCTACCGCGAGGTGCACGCGTTCGCGCTGACCGCGTTTCCGGAGGCGCGGAAATACTACCACGTGACGACCGACCTCGCGAGGGTTCCGGCGCTCTCCGGACTCTCGGACGCGGAGCTCCCGAAGCTGTTCGAAATGAACGACGCGCGCCAGCTGATCCACATCACCTACGGGCTGATCCTGAACCAACCCCATCTCCGCGACAGGCTGTACGCGGCGTGGCGACGGGACGCGGCCGCGCTCGACGCGCTCGTCGCAGGGCACATCGAGAGGCATATGAAAACCATACTCGGAGCATAACACATCGGGGAGGGCGAAAGCCCTCCCCGGTACGTTTTAAAGGTAAGATCGTATCAGCGCCTGCGTGCCCTCCTCGCCGTACCCCTTTTCCTCCAGCCCCCGCATCAGCGCGAGCACCTTTTCGAGCACCGGCAGCGGCAGGTCGCGCTCGCGCGCCTCGGCGTCCGCGAGCGACATGTCCTTGACGAAGTGCTTGATGAAGAAGCCCGGCGAGAAGTCGCCCGCGACGATCTTCGGCGCGTTATACTGCATCTGCCACGAGCCCGCCGCGCCCGCGCCGATCGTTCCGAGCATCTGCTCGAGGTCCAATCCCGCCGCGCGGCCGTAGGCGACCGCCTCGCACGCGCCGGCCAGCGCGCCCGCAATCGCGATCTGGTTCGCCATCTTCGTGTGCTGGCCGAAGCCCGCCGGGCCCTGATAGCGTATGTTTGTGCCCATCGCCTCGAAGATCGGGAGGCACCGCTCGAACACCCCGCGCTCGCCGCCGACCATGATCGAGAGCGTGCCGTTTCTGGCTCCCGTGTCGCCGCCGGAAACCGGGGCGTCGAGCGCCGGAATGCCGCGCGATTTCGCCTCGCGGAAGATGCGCTCGGCCAGGCGCGGGCTCGTCGTCGTCATGTCGATCGCCGGCGTTCCGGGCCGCGCGCACTCGAGCACGCCGTTCTTTGCGAAATAGACCTCCTCGACGTCGCGCGGGAAGCCGACGATCGTGATCACCGCGTCGGCATGTTCGACGCACGCGCGGATGCCGTCCGCCCACTTCGCGCCCGCCTCGAGCGCGCGGGCCGCCTTCTCCCTCGTGCGCGTATAGATGTCCACCTCGAACCCGTTTTTCAGCAAATTCGCGACCATGCCGTTTCCCATGACGCCGACGCCGATAAAGCCGATTCTCATACGTATGCCCTCCGAAGCCGTTTTTGGTTGGATTCGCCGCGAACCGGCGCAATTCCTCCGCGAGACGGGTTTTTTAACGTCCTCAAGACAATTCCCGGACAAATCGCGAACAATGGCGTGATATGCCGGGATCGCGGAAATGATAGACGCAGAAAGGTCCGGGTGAGGCAGAATGAAGAAGATGGCATTGGTTTTTATGATCGCGGTTCTGGCGCTGACCTCCGCGTGCGCGCTCGCGGCGAAGGCCGGGATCGCGGTGATCTCGCGCGAGGACGGCTCCGGCACGCGCGGCGCGTTCGTCGAACTGACCGGCGTTCTTGGGAAGGGCGCGGACGGAAACGGCGTCGACCTGACGACCGACGGGGCGATCGTGACGAACTCGACCTCCGCGATGCTCTCGAGCGTCGCCGGCGACCGGGACGCGATCGGCTACGCGTCGCTCGGGTCGCTCGACGACAGCGTCAGGGCCGTGCTCGTCGACGGCGAGAGCGCGACCGCGCAGAGCGTCGCAAGCGGCGCGTACAAGCTGTCCCGCCCGTTCCTCGTTTTGACGGTCGGCGAGGTGAGCGGGATCGGCGTCGACTTCCTCGACTACGTGCTCTCGGCGGACGGGCAGGCGGTCGTCGCGGCGAACGGCTACGTCGCGGTCGAGATAAAGCCCGAGCCCTACATCTCCTCCGGCATCGCGGGCACCTTGACGCTGGGCGGCTCGTCGTCGGTCACGCCGGTCATGGAGAAGCTCGCCGAGGCGTACATGGCGATCAACCCCCGGGCGTTGGTCGTCATCCGGCAGAGCGATTCGACGACCGGCATCACCTCCGTCGTCGAGGGCATCGTCGACATCGGCATGGCCTCCCGCGAACTGAAGGGCTCGGAGCTTGAAAAGGGCGTCGTCGGAACGCCGATCGCGATCGACGGCATCGCCGTGATCGTGAACCTCGAAAGCGGAATCGGCGAGCTGACGCGCGGGCAGATCGCCGACATCTTCACCGGCGGGATCGCCGAGTGGGAACAGCTGGGGCAATAATACCAATACGAAATATCAATTCCCCGTCGCGCCGGTCGCAGAGCGACTTTGATTGCCAAAGGCAATCAAACCTCACCTTGTCGCTCTCCGCTGGGAATAGCGCCGCAATCCTGCGCTCCGGCCCAAGCCCGAAGCCGACCGCGGCCGCCGTGCGCCTCGGGAGCGAGCCGGGCGTCGGCGCGCGCATTTCCGTCCGCTTCCCCGCCGGCGATTGACAGGAAAAGGATTTCCATGGTATACTCTTGGCAACCTCTGATTTATTCGGCGGCGGGCCTGCCGATCGCTTTTCCGCCCCCACTTTGTCGCTCATCCGGTCGCCGTAGCGCTGCTACGGCTCCCTGCTGGCTCCGTGTGGGGACGAAAAATCGTCTCGGCAATCCACCACCTCATTAAATCATCGGTTACCTGGGAGAAAATACCAATCTGGGAGGGCATCCGATGATCAACTTTGAGTTTTACAACCCGGCGCGCATCGTCTTCGGCCGCGGCGCGGAGGAAAAGACCGGCGAGCTCGCAAAGCGCCACGGCACGAAGGCGCTTCTGCACTACGGCGGGGGTTCCATCAAGGCGACCGGCGTGTACGGCAAGGTCGTGGAGTCGCTTCAAAAGGCCGGCGTGCCGTTCGTCGAGCTCGGCGGCGTTCAGCCGAACCCGAGGCTGTCGCTCGTGCGCGAGGGCATCCGGCTCTGCCGCGAGGAGGGCGTCGACTTCATCCTCGCCGTCGGCGGCGGCTCGGTCATCGACTCGGCGAAGGCCATCGCGGCCGGCGTCCCCTACGACGGCGACGTCTGGGACTTCTACCTCGACGAAAACAAGGGCCCGTTCACCGCGCTGCCGGTCGGCGTCGTGCTGACGATCCCCGCCGCGGGCTCGGAGAGCTCGACCGGCTCCGTCGTCACGAACGAGGACGGCTGGCTCAAGCGCGCGATGAACAAGGAGGTCTTAATTCCGAAGTTCGCCGTCATGAACCCCGAGTTCACGTTCACGCTGCCGCCGTACCAGACCGCGTGCGGCGCGAGCGACATCCTCGCGCACATGTTCGAGCGCTACTTCACGCAGGTCGAGCATACCGACCTCACCGACCGGCTGCTCGAGGCCGCGATGAAGACGCTGTTGATCCACGCGCCGATCGTCCTGGAAAACCCCACCGACTACGACGCGCGCGCCGAGGTCATGTGGACGGGCACGATCGCGCACAACAACCTGCTCGACACCGGCAGGATCGGCGACTGGGCGAGCCACAACCTCGAGCACGAATTGAGCGGCATCTACGACATCGCGCACGGAGCGGGGCTCTCGATCATTTTCCCTGCGTGGATGCGCCACTGCCACAGGGCGAAGCCCGCGCGGTTCGTGCAGCTCGCTCTGCGCGTGTTCGACGTCGACCTCGCGATGGGCGACGACGAGAAGATCATCGAGGAGATGATCCTAAGGCTCGAAACCTGGTACCGGCGGCTCGGGCTCCCGGTCAGGATGTCGGACGCCGGAATCGCGGGCGACCGGATCGGGGAGATGGCGAGGAAGCTGTTCGTCGGGCAGCCGGAGCAGGGAAAGTTCATGCGGCTGACGGAGGAGGACGCGCTCCGGATCTACAAGCTGGCGCTCTAAACAGAAACGCGGCGGGGAATTCCCCGCCGCGGTTTTTTTGTCTATAGGATGGTCTCCATCAGGTACATGTAAAGCGGTATGAACAGCAGCGACAGCGCGGTCGTCACCGCCATTCCCCCGGCGGCGTACTCGCTGTCGGAGCCGGTCGCGCCGGAGACGATCACCGTCTGCGACATGACCGGCATCGTCGCCTGCATGAACAGCACGCGCCGCATCAGGTCCGGAAGCTGGAACGGCGCGGACGCGAGCAGCAGCAGCGCCGGGCAGACGACGAACCGCCCGAGGCAGACGGCGAGATACCCCCTCTGCCAGCGCACGTGCCCGCTCCGGATCATCCGCATGATGATCGCGCCGGTGTAGATCAGGGAGAGCGGGGTCACGATGCTCCCGACGTAGCCGGTCGCGCTCATGAAGAACTTCGGAGGCTTGAAGCGCAGAAGCAGCAGGATGCCGCACCCGACGAGCGTCGCGAGCGGCAGCGGGATCGCCGACCAAAAATTCCGCTTCTTTGGAAGTTCCGCGTGGTTGTCGCCGAAGCGCCGCATCAGCGCGTGGCCGACCGCCCAGAACAGCGTCGTGTTCGAGAAGTAGTAGATCAAAGCGAGCGGCGCCGCCGCGTCCCCGAACAGCGCCTTCGAGACCGGCAGGCCGATGAACACCGAGTTCGCGAACGAGAACATCGCGACGAACGAGCCGATCCTCCGGCGCTTAAGCTTCAACAGCCTCGCGAGCCCGAAGCCGAGCGCCGCCATCGCGAGCACGCACAGGAACACCGCCAGAATGCCCGGCGCGTTCGCGATCAATTCGTCGCCGGTGTACTGCGTGAACATCGTGTTGACGATCGTCGCGGGGAGGCCCACCATGACGACGAGCTTCGAGATCAGCGGCAGGTTCCCGTCGTCCAGCCAGCCGATCCTGTACAGCAACATGCCCGTGCCCGCCATCAGGAAGATCGACAGCACGATGTCGACCGCGTTCGCCACCGATTGCACGTTTCCGTCCCCCCTCGCCCAATCAAAAAGCCGCCGCCCCTGTTGGGGCGAAGGCTCGCCTCGCTTGATGTATGCGGATTGCGTCGATTATAGCAGAAGCGCACCCCCGTTGTCAACGCGCATTTCCAAAATCCGCATTGTTTTTCCGGGGGAATTGTGATATGATTTTCCGGAAAGGTGGGAGGCGCATGCCGTTTATCAGCCACGACAAGGGAAGCGCGATGTTCGACGCGACGCCCATCGAGAACATGTTTTTGCTGGAGTACCTGCCCGTCGCGCAGGACGACTGCCTGCGGGTGTACTTTTACGCGCGCATGCTCTGCCAGCACCCGGAATTGGGCGACGGCGTTCCGGACGTCGCGCGCGCGCTGAAATTGAGCGACGAGGCCGTCGAGGACGCGTTCCGCTTCTGGGAGCGCGAGGGGCTCGTGCGAAGGCTGACCGACCGCCCGCCGACCTACGCGATGCTCCCGATGCGCGGCTTCTCGACGCCGGCGCCGATGGACGACCACTACTACCAGTTCCGCGACTTCAACGCGTCGCTGCAGCGGCTGTTCGGCGACTCGGTTCTGCACGGCGAGGTGTCGATCGCGCAGGACTGGGTGACGGTGTTCGGCCTCTCGCGGGAGGCGGCGCTCCGCATCGCCGAGCACGGCGTGAACGACCTGAAGTTCTCGAAAAAGAGCCCGCGCGCGACCTTGCGCAGGATCGACAACATCGTCAAGGACTGGGCGGAGCACGGCGTGCGCACGCTCGAGGACGCCGAGCGGATGATCGCCGTCAAAAACGGCAGCTACGGCGCCGCGGAGGCGGTCTTGAAGCGCTTCGGGCTGCGCAGGAAGCCGACCGAGGTCGAGCTGGAGATGGCCGAGAAGTGGCTGCGCGAGTGGGAGTTGACGCAGGACGACGTGCTCGACGCGTGCCGGGCGACGGCGAACGCGCAGAACCCCTCGTTCGGATACCTCGACAAGGTGCTCGAAAACCGCCGCGCCGAGGGCGACCGCCACTTCGAGCCGCTGAAAAAGGCGCTTTCGGAATTGGGCAGCAAAACGCAGCCGACGCCGGAGACCATCCGCAAATACGCGGGCTTTCTGGAGGTTGGCTTCGAGCCGCGCACGGTCGAGCTCGCCGCGATCCAGCAGAACGGCAAGAACCGCCACCAGTTCGAGGACCTCGAAAAGCTGCTCGCGATGTGGGCGGAGCTCGGGCTCTTCCGCGCGGATCAGGCGGAAAATTACGTCGCCCGGCAGCGCTCTCTCTCGAAGGAGCTCTCGGAGCTGTTGAAGCGCGCGGGCTCGGAGAAGCGGCCGACGCTCGAGGACATCGAGCTCTACGAAAAATGGCGCGCGCGGTTTTCGGAGGAGCTTCTGAATTTCGCGGCGGAATCGTGCCGCGAGAAGGGGCGGCCGATGGTCAACATCGAGAAGCTGCTCGCCCAGTGGGAGAAGGGCGGCGTTTCGACCGTCGAGGCCGCGCGCGCCGCGCCTTCCTCACGGGGCGCGGGCTTCAAGAACCCGGCGCTCAACTACGAGCAGAGAACGCTCGAGGGCAACGGGGACGACCTGTTTACCGATCTTTCGAAGTACGGGAGGAAGGGCGAATGACGAGAGCCGAGCGGGTCCGGAGCCTTCTGGACGAGTATGCCCAACAGCAGCGCGAGAACGCGGCTGCGCTTCGCGCGCGCGAGGTGGATGCGTACGCGAGGGACCCGGAGCTCGAAAATCTGCGCGAGAGGAGCGTGACCGTCGCGCTCGACGCGATGCGCGAGGCGCTCGCGGAGCCGTCGGAGGACAGGCGCCGCGGGATCGCCGAACGGATGCGCGCCAAGGGGCTGCTCATCAACCGCGATGTGCGCAGGAGGCTCCGCGCGCTCGGGCTCCCCGAGGATCACCTCGAGGAGCAGTACCGCTGCGAACTCTGCCGCGACACCGGCTACGTCGGCGACGTGCCGGCGCGCTTCTGCGAGTGCTTCGAAAGGCGGCTCGCGGCGCGGGCGTCGGTCGGGGTCGCGGTCGAGGGGCAGGTGTTCGAGCGCTTCAACCCGTTTCTCGCGCCGGAGGAGAACGGCCAGCGCGAGAAGCTCGTGCTGGTCAAGACCCTGCTCGAGGACTTCGCCGACCACTACCCGGACGCCGCCTGCCAGAGCATCGTGCTGACGGGCGCGGGCGGGCTCGGCAAGAGCTTTTTGCTCAACTGCGTGTTCGACCGCGTGACGGAACGCGGCTTCGCGGCGACGCGCACGACGGCGTTTCGGATGTTCGAGGCGATGCGCGCCAGGCACATGGGCGCGGAGGAGGGGGAGGACGGCTTTTCGTCGCTTCTCTCGGCGCCGCTCCTGCTGATCGACGACCTCGGCACCGAGCCCGTCATGCGCAACATCACCGTCGAATACCTGTTCATGCTCTTGAACGAGCGGATCGAGGCCGGGCTTTGTACGATGGTGACGACGAACCTCGCGCCGCAGCAGCTTCTCGAGCGGTACGGCGAGCGCGTCGTCTCGCGGCTGTTCGACCGCGCGCGCGGGCTGTCGGTCAAGCTCGAGGGAAGGGATTTGCGGCTCCATGGGCGGTGTTGAGGCGGAGGTATACGCCCGGCTTCGGGCGATGGGCGTAGCGTTTGAAAAGGTGGAGCACGCGCCGGTGCACACGATCGAGGACTGCAAAATCGCCGAGGAGCTGCTCGGCGGAATCGTGCCGAAGAACCTGTTTTTGACGCCGCGCAACGAGAGCGCGTTCTACCTGCTCCTGACGCGGACGGAGAACTTCCGGACGGCGGACGTCTCGAAGAAGATCGGTTCGTCGCGGCTGAGCTTCGCGAGCGCGGAGAGATTGATGGAAAAGATGCGCACGCTCCCCGGCGCGATCAGCCCTCTGGGGCTCGCCTTTCCCGAGGCGCGCGAGGTCAAGTTGCTCGTCGACCGGGAACTGCTCGCGCTCTCGAAGCTCCTGTTCCATCCGTGCGTGAACACGGCGACGCTTTCGATGTCCGCGGACGACTTCTTTGAAAAATTCCTGCCCGCCGTCGGGCATGCGCCGACCATCATCGACATCGGCCGGGAGGGACAAGAATGAGGATCGACTGGAGGCGCGACACGCGGCGGCTCGTGCTGGTCGTCGCGGGGTCCATCTTGATCGCGGTCAACATCCGCGCGTTCGTGCAGGCCGCGGAGATGTACCCCGGCGGCATCATGGGGCTGTCGCTGCTCCTGCAGATGGTGTTCCGCACGTATCTGCATATCGAGATTCCGTTCACCGCGTTCAACCTCGCGTTGAACGCCGTGCCGGTGTACATCGCGCTGCGCTTCCTCGGGCGGAAGTTCACGCTGCTGTCGCTGGTTGCGATCGCGCTCTCGAGCGTCCTGACCGACGTGCTGCCCGACATGCGCATCACCTCCGACCCGTTGCTCATCTGCGTGTTCGGCGGCATACTCGGCGCGTTCGCCGGGAGCCTGTGCCTGCGCGCCGACGCGACCGCCGGCGGCACCGACTTCATCGCGATGTACATGGCGCAGAGGTTCGAGCGCGACGCGTTCAACACGATCTTCGCCGCGAACGCCGTGATGCTCGGCGCGGCGGGGCTGCTGTTCGGCTGGGACAAGGCGCTCTACTCGATCATCTACCAGTACGCGTCGACGCAGGCGCTGCGCGTGTTCTACAAGAGCTTTCAGAAGCACACGCTGTTCATCATCACCGACGAGCCCGAAAAGGTCTACGAGAAGATCCAGAAGACGACGCACCACGGCGGCACGCTGTTCCGCGGCACCGGATTGTACGAGCAGAAGGAGCGCGCGATGGTCTACTCGGTCGTCTCCTCCGACGAGATTCGAAACGTGCTGATCGAGGTCAAAAAGGCCGACGAGCGCGCGTTCGTCAACATCGTGAAGACCGATCAGTTCGCCGGGAGGTTCTACAGAAAACCCACGGACTGAACAAAAAAGCGGCGGCGCCGCTTTTTTCGTCTATCGTATAAAGCTCGTCCGATGGATTTTTTCCGCCTCGGGGGGGAGGATTCCCCGTTCCCTCCCGGCCTCGATGCACTTGAGCAGCCACGCCATGTTCTTTCCGAGGTTGCGCATCGTCTGCAGCCCCTCCTCGTCCCGCAAGACCTCCTCCGGCGTGTTCCCGTGCACCATGTTCCAGTAGGTCGAGGAGGCGACCGGCATCTGCGCGATCGTGAAATACTTGTTGATCACGTCGATCGACGCCGTCGTGCCCGCGCGCCGGGCGGACGCGACCGCCGCGGCGGGCTTGTGCAGGAACGGGCCGCTCCTGGACGCGTAGAACATCCGGTCGAGCAGCGACAGGATTCTCCCGCTCGGGTGCGCGTAGTAGACCGGCGTGCCGAACACGAACCCGTCCGCCTCCTTCGCCTTTTGGATCAGCGCGTTGACCATGTCGTCGTCGAAGGCGCACCGGTCGCCGAGCTCCAGGCATTTTTTGCAGCCCGTGCAGTCCCGGATCGGCTTATTTCCCGACTGCGCGATCTCGCACGGGATGCCCTCCGCCTCGAGCGCCGCCGCCACCTCCATGAGCGCCGTAAACGTGCAGCCGCTTGGCCGGGCGCTCCCGTTGATCATCAGAACCTTCACCCGCAACACCCCTTCATGTAATCCCTGATTTATTCGGCGGCGGGATCGCCGGTCGCTTTTCCGCCCCCACAAGGTTGGTTTCCCTTTGGGAAACCAAGTCGCTGCGCGACCGTGCCGTTGTCGCTCATCCGGCCGCCGTAGCGCCGCTACGGCTCCCTTCTGGCTCCGTGTGGGGACGAAAAATCGCCTCGGCGCTCCACCACCTCATTAAATCAGGGCTTCCCGGCAAATCTATGCCGCGTCCGGGGACATTATAGCACATCCTTCCCCCCGCGTTCAACGCTGAAACGCCGCGTGCTCGTCGCGCGGGTCGACGCTTACAAAGTCGCTCTCCATCAGCATCGCGCGCCGGACGATGCCGCGGCCGTAGCGCGCGCGCACGTCCATCACGGCCTTTTCGAGCGCCCACTG
>JAAYZL010000088.1 GCA_012514855.1 Clostridiales bacterium | reverse complement strand
GCGTGTCGACCTCGGTCGTTCCGGTCCAGATCACGTCATAGCCGAGCGCCTTGCCCGTCTCTATGGCGGTCTGCTCGCCGAACGAGAAGTACGGCGCGCTGGTCACGTAGCAAACCACGGCAATCGTTCCCTTGGATTCGGCCTGCGCGACGAACGCGAGGCTGAACGCCATGAGCAGCACCAGGGTCAACGCGACGAGTTTCTTCATTGTAAACCCTCCCATGTTTTATTATCACAACCGCCCCGCGGTGTGAATTACTTCCTGCGCATGTGCCGAAACGCCAGCACGACCAGGAGGATCGCGCCGGTCGAAATCTGCTGCAAGTAGGTCGAGAGGTTCATCATGTCCATGCCGTTGGAGATCAGCGTGATCACCGCGACGCCGAGCATCGCGCCGCCGAGGGTTCCGATGCCCCCGAGCGTGCTGACGCCGCCGAACACCGCCGCGGAGACGGATTTCAGCACCTGCGCCGCCGCCACGTCCGCGCGGCCGCTGGACACGCGCGAGGCCATCACGAGCGCCGCGAGGAACGCCATCGCCGCGGAGAAAACGTAGGTAAACACGATGTTGCGCGGGATGTTGATGCCGGCGAAGCGCGCGACCTCGCGGTTGCTGCCGATCAGGTAGATGCGCCGGCCGGCGATCCGGAAGTTGAACAAGAGGATCGACACCGCGATCGCGAAAAACAACAGCAGTATCTGGAACGGGATCACGCCGAAGAGCCTGTAACGCCCGAACAGCCCGAACCGGTCGGTCGGGATCGAGACCGTGATGCCCTTCGAGATCACGAGCCCTATGCCGGTAAACAGCGACTGCGTGCCCAGCGTCACGAGCATCGCGTCGATCTTGCAATAGCCGATCAAAATGCCGTTGAACAGCCCGCACAGGAGCGCGAGAGCGAACACGAGGAGCACCGAGAGCGCTATGTCCATGCCCTTGACGCCGATGAACGTCGCGCACAAGACCGTCGAGAGGCTGCACAGCGCGCCGACGGACAGGTCCATGCCGCCGCTGATCATCGAGGCCGCCATGCCCAGCGTAAGCAGTCCCAGCGTCGACATCTGCGAGAACAGGTTCATCACGTTCGTCACCGAGAAGAAGTTTGCGCTCGAGAGCGAAAACACGACAAACAGCGCGAGGAAGATGCACGCGAGCACGAGCTCGTTTTTGTGCCGGGCGAACGGCCTATGCATGCCGCGTCCCCCCCTTCGCGCGGCGGCTGAAGTTCTTGAGCACGCCCGACGCCACCGCGAGTATGATGATGACGCCCGTCGTCAATTCCTGCCAGTAGACCGGAACCTTGCTCAATACGAGGCCGTTGTCGATCACGCCGAGCAGAAGAATGCCGAGCAAAGTCCCCAGGATCGACGCGATGCCGCCGGAGAACGCCGTGCCGCCGATCACGCACGCCGCGATCAGCTGCATCTCGTAGCCCGTTCCGTTCGACGGCTGTGCGATCTTGAGCTTCGAGCACGCGATCGCGGCCGAGAGCCCGGTCAGCATGCCCATGTAGCCGAACGCAACGAGGTACGACTTGTTCTCGTTGAGGCCGATGCGCCGCGCGGCGACCTTGTTTCCGCCGACGGCCAGGATGTCCCGCCCCATGCCCGTGCGGTACAGGAGGAAGTACGTGAACAGGAGCACGAACAGCCAGATGTAGACCGCGAGCGGCAAGGACATCAAGCGGATGTTCGCGAACTTGCTGAACGGCCCCTTCAGCCCGTCGATCCAGTTGCCGCTCGTGATCAGGTTCAGCGTGCCGCGCATGATGTTGAGCGTGCCCAGCGTCACGACGATTGCCGGGATGCGCAGCTTCGAGACGAGGATTCCGTTGAACAGCCCGAGCACCAGCCCCGTCGCCATGCCGATCAAAATCGCCGGAAGCGTATACAGCCCGCCGGTCGCGCGCACGAACAGCGCTACGACCATGCCGCACACCGCGTACTGCCCGCCGGCGGACACGTCGACGTTGCCGGTCACGAGCACCATCATCATGCCCATCGCCATGATGCCGAGCACCGCGTTTCCGTACAGTATGTTGACGATGTTGATCCTCGACGTGAACGAAGGCATGATCGAGCGGACGACCGCGCCGATGATGACAATCACCGCGATCAGCACGATCTCCCTGAACTTCCCCTTGAGGATTCTCCGCATCGCGCCGACCACAGCCCGCCGGGCGGCAAGCGCGATCTCCTTGGATTTCCCCCCTGGATTTTTCCGCATCGCCGCCACCCCCTAACCGAGCAAGCCCTTGCTCAAGATGTCGTCCTGCGTCGCCTCGCGCGTTTTGACCTCGTGGACGATCCGGCCCTGGCGCATGACGAGTATCCGGTCCGACAGCGCGAGCACTTCGGAGAGGTCGGACGAGATCAAAAACACGCAGACGCCGCTGCGGGCGAGCTCGCGCAGCAGCCTGTGGATTTCGAGCTTCGCGCCGACATCGACGCCGCTGGTCGGCTCGTCGACGATCAACACCTTCGGGTCGGCGTTCAGCCAGCGGCAGATCAGCGCCTTCTGCTGGTTGCCTCCGGACAGGCTCTCGACCAGAATCTCCGGCAGGTTCGGGCGGATGCTGACCTTCTCGATGTAGTTCCGGGCGACGGAGACCTCCTTCGAGCGGTCGAGCAGCCCGTGGCTCAGCACCTTTTTCAGCGACACCGCGCAGATGTTGCGCGCCATCGAGTTTCCCTGAAAGAGCCCCTGCGAGCGCCTGTCCTCCGGAAGATAGCAGATGCCCTTCAAAATGGCGTCGTTCGCGTAACGGACGCGCACGCGCTTTCCGTGGATGTACAGCTCGCCGCGATCCGGCCGCATCAGGCCGAACACCGACTGCGCCCACTCGCTGCGCCCCGCGCCGACGAGCCCGGTAAGTCCCACGATCTCGTGCTTCTTCGCCCGGATCGACACGTCCTCGAAGTGCGGCGCCTTCGAAAAACCGCGAACCTCGAACAGCACCTCGTCCGACTCGGGCTCCTCGTTTCGCATCGGGATGAAGCGGAGCTCGCGGCCGACCATGAGATTGATCAGCGTCCTCTGGTCGAATTCCTCCGCCGGCGCGGTCCTGACCATGTTGCCGTCGCGGAGCACGCTGATCCGGTCGGCGAGCGCGAAGACCTCCTCGAGCTTGTGCGAGATGTAGATGACCGACACGCCGCGCGCTCTGAGCTTCCGGACGATGCCATACAGCATCTCGACCTCGGTCGACGAGAGCGCCGCCGTCGGCTCGTCCATGACGATGACCTTCGCGTTGAACGTGACCGCGCGCGCGATCGCGACGAGCTGCTTTTTGCCGATGGTGATCTCGTCGAACCTCTGGTTCGGGTCGAGGTCGGCGTTCATCATGTCGAGCGCTTCCTGCGCCTTTTTGCGTATCTTCCGCCAGTGGACGAGCCGGTCGTTGAACATGCCCTTGCAGATGTTTTCGGCGATCGTCAGGTTCGGAAACAGGCTGATGTCCTGATAGATGACCGAGATGCCCAGGGACACCGACTTGTGCGCGGTCATCTTGTGGATGCGCTCGCCCCCGAAGTAGATCTCGCCGCCGTCGTCCGGCGGCTCCACGCCGGCGATGATCTTGATCATCGTCGACTTTCCCGCGCCGTTTTCGCCGACCAAAGCGTGCACCTCGCCGGGCATCAGCGCGAAATCGACGTCCGAGAGCACCTTGATGCCCGAGTACGTCTTGCCTATGCCCCGGATTTCGAGAACCGGTTCCGCTGTCAA
This sequence comes from Clostridiales bacterium, assembly GCA_012514855.1. The sequence goes on along the minus strand of JAAYZL010000088.1, from coordinate 7,521 downwards.
GCATGTCACCGCCTTACCAAAGCGTGTAGCCGCCGTCGATGTTGAAGTCCGCGCCGGTGATGTAGTCCGAGTCCGGGCCCGCGAGGTACACGGCGAGCGCGCCGATCTCGTCGGGGTTCCCCCAGCGCCGGATCGGGAGCGCCTTCAGCGACTCCTCGTAGAAGTCCGGATTTTTCGCAAGGAATTTGCGGTTGACGTCGGTCAGGAAAAAACCCGGCGAGATCGAGTTCACGTTGATGCCGTACTTCGCCCACTCGCCCGCCATGCAGCGCGTCAGGCAGCCGATCGCCGCCTTCGAGCAGTCGTACGCGCCGGTCGCCGCGCCGTCGAACACCGCGCGCGCCGCGAGCGACGTCAGGTTGATGATCTTCCCGGACCTCTGCCGGATCATGAGCCGCCCGAAGTGCTTCATGCACAGGAACGTGCCGGTCAGGTTCGTGCCGATCGTCAGGTTCCACTCGTCGAGCGACGCGTCCTGCAAGGGCGTCGAGCCGCGCCCGACGGCGGCGTTGTTGACGAGGATGTCGAGACGGCCTGTCGCTTTTGCGATAAACTCCGCCGCCGCCTCGACGCTCTTTTCGTCGAGCACGTCGAGCGCGCACGCGCGGCAATTCCGAGACGTTTCCCGGGAAATGTCCGAGGCGGCCTGCTCGGCCTGGCGGGCGTCGCGCGAAGTCAATATGACCTCGGCCCCGGCATTCGCGAGCGCCTTGGCGAACACCAGACCCAACCCCTGCCGGGAGCCGGTGACGAGCGCGACCTTGCCCGCGAGCTTCCCGTCCATGCGCTACACCCTCTCGACGCGGACCGGCAACCCGGTCTCGGCCGACTCCATGACCGCGAGCAGCGCGAGCGACACGTTCGCGGCCTCGCGGAGCGTCACGTGGAACTCCCCGCCGCCGACCAATTTGTCGACGAAGCTCCGGATGCTCTCGTAGGCGAAGCCGCTTAACCGGTCGAACACGGTGTTCTTGACCAGCACGTCCTGCGTGATCATCCGCTGCCCGTCGGTCACCTGCAGCAGGTTGTGGCTCGACGCGTCGACGTCGAACTTGCCGTCGGTACACAGCAGATTGAACTTGAAGTCGTTGACGTTCGGGTTGCCGTTCGGCGTGATCCAGCTATTCTCCATGTGCGCGACCGCGCCGCGCGAATACTTGATCGTGGACAGATATGTATCGACCGCGTCGATGCCGAGGCTTTTCAGCTTTCCCCCGGCCTTCGCCGCGTAGACCTCGACCGGGTAGTCGCCGATGATCCAGTTCATCGTGTCGAGCGAATGGCTGCCGAGGAACCACAAAATCGACGACTGCGCGACCCAGCTCAGCATGTCCGTCGCCACCCACAGGCAGTCGTTGAGCCGAAAGTGCGCGCTGACGGGCGCCCCGAACCGGCCGCTGTCGACCAATTGCTTGACCGCGTTGAACGGCGGGTTCCAGCGGTTGTGCAGGTCGACCATCGCGCGCACGCCGCTCCTTTCGATCGCCTCGAGCATCCGGAACACGTCCGCGCGAGAGGTCGCCAGCGGCTTTTCGATGATCATATGCTTCCCCGCCCGCGCGCAGGCGACCGCGATGTCCGCGTGCAGAAAGTCCGGCGTGACGATGGCGACCGCGTCGCAGGGGCAGTCCCCAAGCATCTCTTCGCAGTCCTCGTACACGCGCCCTATGCCGAATTTCTCCGCCAGCGCCTCGGCCTTTCCCCGGTTCAGGTCGCAGACGGCGACCGGCTCGGCGAACATGTGCTCGCGGTATATGCTCGCGTGCGCCTCGCCCCACAGCCCCGCGCCGACGATCGCCATCTTAACGATTTTGGCGTTTTTCATTTTATCCCTCCGCTGAACTATCCAATCCGCCGGATTATGATGCAATCCGGAATCCATACGCATTTATTATAAACCGGACTTGTGCGTTTGTATTTACATAAAAATCCGGTCAATGTATGGAATTCTCCAGGGAATTTACAGAAGCGCCTGCATCTTTACAGAGCGCTCGTACTCCGTGGGCGACATGTGCACGAAGGAGCGGAACGCGTGCGAAAAGTGGTGCACGGAGCTGAAGCCGAGCATCGAGCTGATCTGCGTAAAGTTGTGCTGGCGGTCGCCGATGAGCTGCTTCGCCCGGTCGATCTTGAGCTTGTTGAAGTAGTGCATGACGCTAAGTCCGGTCTGCCTCTTGAACACGTTGTGTATGTGGCTCTCGGAAAAGGCGGTCGACTGGCATATCTCGCGGATCGACAGCTTGCCGCCGACGTTCTCGCGCATCAGCTGGATGACCTTCTCGGTGATGAACTTCTCGTTGTCGCGGTTTCGCCGCCGGACGACGACCTGCTCGAACCGGTTCCCCGGCTTTTCGCCGTCCGCGCCGCGGAGCTGGTCGCGCACGATCAAAAGCAGCAGGTTCTCGATCATGTTCTTGATCAATTGCTCGACGCCGAACGGGAACGGCCCGTCCGCCTTTTCGGGCTTGCTCTGCCGGAGGATGTTGTACGGCGGCCTGAACAGCGCGCGGCCCTCCTGATAGATGCTCCCGAGCAGGCAGCGCTGCTCGGCGTCCATGTTGAGCGCCTTCGCGAAGAACATCGAGGCGTCGAGGTCCTTGCAGGAGAACGAAAACACGCAGGCGCTGCCGTCGATGGACAGCGCGTGTATGTTGTGCCGGTGGTTCGGCGGGTGGAGGATCGCCTGCCCCTGCGAGAGCCTTACCGACTGATCCTCCGCCGTGCAGAGGATCGAGCCGCTGTCCAAGTAAACCATCTCCCAGAAGTCGTGCTGTTCCTCGACGCCGAAATAGGTCGGCGTGAATTCATAGTAATGGAAGCTGTACAGGTCGCGGACATGAAGCGTCCGGCGCAGCCGCGTCGGGACATATTTCAGATCGTCCGGCAAGATGTCCAGCTCCCTTCCCTCGAATTTAACAATATTCTACCACGAACGGGGGGCTTGCGCAAGAATGATCTTCACAAGCTGTAAAACCGTCTCCCTCGCGTCGCCCTCGACGAAGACCGCGTTGGGCCGGTCGTACAGCGGGTTCGGTACGCCCGCGTATCCGGGGCGGCGGTCGAGGTTCAGGATCACGGCGTGCCTGGCCGACTGGACGTCGAGGATCGGCATGCCGTAGATCGGCGTTCCCTCGGCCGTGTTCGCCGCGGGGTTGACCGTGTCGTTCGCTCCGACGACGACCGCGAGGTCGCACGTCGCGAAATCCCGGTTGATCTCATCCATCTCCAGAAGCTGTTCGTACGGGACGCCGGCCTCGCACAGCAGCACGTTCATGTGACCCGGCATGCGCCCCGCGACCGGGTGAATCGCGAACCGCACGCGCGCGCCCTTTCCGGCGAACGCGTCCGCGAGCGCCTTGACGGCCTCCTGCGCCTGCGCGAGCGCCATGCCGTAGCCCGGCACGATGATCACATCCCTCGCCGCGTGTACGATCTCTTCGAGCGGCGGGCCTCCCGGGGCCTCCGGTGCCGGCTGTTCGGCGGGCGCGGGCGCCGGCGAGCGGACGGGCGTGCCGCCAAGCAGGATGTGCATGAGGCTCCGGTTCATCGCGCGGCACATGATCTGCGTGAGCAGCAGCCCCGACGCGCCGACGATGCCGCCGACGCTGATGAGCACCGCGTCGCCGATCGCGATGCCGGCGATGCCCGCCGCGACGCCGCTCAGCGAGTTCAACAGCGAGATCGTGATCGGCATGTCCGCGCCGCCGACGCGCACCGAGAACAACACGCCGAAGGCAACCGACGCGGCCGCGAGCCACAGCGGGCTCACATTTGTCGCGAGCGCGACGAGAACGGCGATGGCGAGAACGAGCGCGAACGAGAGCGGCGTGTGCAGCGGAACCCGGACCGAGCGCTGCGGGAGCCGGCGCGCGAGCTTGCCCGCGGCGACGAGGCTTCCGGAAAGCGTGACGAGCCCGACGGCGATCGCGAGCGCCGACGAAACAATCGAGAACCGGCTTCCCCCGCGCTCGATCCCGACCCACGCGGTCAGCGCGCTCGCGAGCCCGCCGAGGCCGTTCAACAGCGCGACCGCCTGCGGCATCTCGATCATCTTGACGCGCGCGCCGACGATCAGGCTCAACACGAGCGTCGCCGCGATGCACGCCCAGACGGGGATGTCTTTGAACCCGCCGGTTCGCGCGAGCGCGAACGCGATGATCAGCGCCATCGCGAGCATGCTCAGGAAATTGCCTTTTCGCGCGGTTCCGACCTTGCTCATCAGGTTGATGCCCACGAGCACGAGGCCGACGAGCAAAGCCCCGACGAGGTAATAGACGCTATCTGCCATCGCCGTCCTCCTTCCCGCGGAACATCGCAAGCATGCGGTCCGTCACCGAAAAGCCCCCGGCGACGTTGACCATCGCGAGCGCGAGCGCGAGGAGCCCGATAGCCTTGGAGAACCACGATTCGGCGGCCGCGACCACGGCGATCGCGCCGACGACGGTGATGCCCGAAAGCGCGTTCATGCCGCTCATCAGCGGCGTGTGCAGAAGCGACGGCACATTTTTAATCAGCAGATACCCGACGACGGAGGACGCGACAAACAGCGCGATCGAGGCGAGCGGATGCACGTCAAGCACCCCCCATCGCCTCGAGCGCGCCGCGGTGAACGACGTTTCCGCCGACCGTCGTCAAAATGCCCTTGACGATTTCGTCGTCCATATCGAGCGAAAGCTCCGCGCCCTTCGAGAGGTATCTGACGAGGTGACAGACGTTGTTCGCGAACATCCACGTCGCGCTCGTCGGAAGCATGCCCGGGATGTTCTTGATGCCCTTGATCACGACGCCCTCGGCGACGGCCGTCTCGCCGGGCACGGTCATTTCGCAGTTTCCGCCCTGATCGACAGAGATGTCGATGATGACGGAGCCGGGCTTCATCAATTTCACCATGTCCTTCGTGACCAGGATCGGCGCGAGCTTGCTCGGCACAAGCGCGGACAAAAACACGATGTCCATCTCCGGAATCGCCGACGCGAGCGCCTCCCGTTCCTTCATCAGCCAATCGGCGGACAGGCTGTTCGCGTAGCCGCCCTCGCCCACCGCGGTCTCCCTGGGTACGCCGGTGTCGACGATCTTCGCGCCGAGGCTCTTCGCCTGCTCGGCCGCGTCCGGGCGGATGTCGGCGGCGTGGACGACCGCGCCCAATCGCTTCGCGGTCGCGATCGCCTGCAGCCCCGCGACGCCCGCGCCCACGATCAGCGCATTGCACGGCTTGATCGCGCCGACCGCGCAGAAGATCTGCGGCACGAATTTCGTGAGGTCGTTCGCGGCGATCAGCATGCCCTTGTAGCCCGCGCAGGTCGACATCGACGTCAGCGCGTCCATCCTCTGCGCGCGCGTGATGCGTGGGATGCCGTCGAGCGTCAGCCCCACGACGCCCTTTTCCGCCATCCGCCGCACCATGCCGTGGTTGACCGGCGACGCGGGGTGGATGAACGCGATCAGCACCTGCCCCGGATGCATCATGTCGATCTCGTGCATGCCGGCGGCCTCGTTGAAAAGCGGCTCCTTGACCTTCAGGATCACGTCCGCGCGGCGGTAGACCTCCCTTGCCCCGTCGACGATTTCCGCGCCCGCGGACAGGTATTGCGCGTCCGAAAACAGCGAGCCTTCGCCCGCCAAGCGCTCGACGAGCACAGAAAAGCCGTCCCGTATGTACATTCCGACCGTCTCCGGGGTCGCCGCGACGCGCCCCTCCCCGTGCATGATCTCCCTGACGACGCCGATCACCATGGCCTTTTCCTCCTAACCGTCCGCCAAATTCTCCAAGAGAACCGATTCGCTCTTCACGGCGTCCAGCACGAGCAGCGTCAGCGTCCGCGACACGCCGGTGATGTACTTGACGTACTTCAGCGCGTCCTCGAGCGTCTGGCTGTTGCGCGTGACGACCTTGAGCAGGTAGTCGTACTCGCCGGTCATGTAGTAGCACTCGACGACGTCGGGCCGAAGGCTGACGCGCTTGCGGAACATGTCGTTGTACTTCGGGTGCTCCAGGTTGACCGAGATGAACGCCGTGATGTCGTGGCCGATCTTCTTCTCGTCCACGACGACCGTGTACCGGAGGATGACCTTGGACGCCTCCATCTTGCGAACCCGCTCGATGACCGCGGAGGTCGAAAGGCCGATCACATTCCCCACCGCCTTCGCGCTCGACCGGGCGTTGCGCATCAGGCATTTCAGTATCTTCAGATCCGTCGCGTCCATGAAAGCCCCTCCTCGATTCATTGTATTTTATTCCAGCAAATCCGTAAAGAATTTCGGCCGATTTCCGCAAATATTTGTTTATTAAATCGGTTAAGCAAAATTTCTTTCGGTTTCCGGATTGCGCTTTACACGGTTGACACAAATATTTCCCCTGCCGCCATTCTACCAACCCGCCCGCGCGCTGTCAACGGCAAACTTAATCAATCCTTCATGCCGGCGACATATCGAAGCGGAGATTTTTGTGGTTTAATGGGGAAAAACAAACGAATAGCGGGGATTTCTTTGAAATTCAGGGACAGCTTCCACCCGTACGCGATCACGACCATCGTCTTCTGGTCGCTTGCGTATGTGCTCACCCGCCTCGTCATGCGCCATTTTTCCGCGCTCTCGGTCGGATTTCTGCGCTATTTCGCCGCGTCGCTGGCGCTTCTCATCGTCGCAGTCATCGCAGGAATAAAGCCGCCCGCCCGGCGCGACGCGAAGTGGTTTCTGCTCGCCGGCGCGCTCGGGTTCGCGTTCTACGTGACCGCGTTCAACAAGGGCTGCGAGACCGTGACGGCCGCGACCGGCAGCACGATCCTCGCGACCGTGCCGGTGTTGACGGCGCTGCTCGCGCGGGTGATCTACCGCGAGAGGATGCGCGCGTTTCAGTGGATCGCGACCGCGGTGGAGTTTGCGGGCGTGATCATTCTGACGCTGATGAACGGCGTGTTTTCGTTCAATCCGGGGCTTTTGTGGCTGTTCGCCGCGGCGGTTTCGCTGAGCCTATACAACCTGCTCCAGCGCAAGCTGACCCGGACGTACTCGGGGCTGCAGACCTCGGCCTACGGCATCTTCGCCGGGACCGCGATGCTCTCGGTGTTCGCGCCGGGCGCCGTCCGGGAGGCGGTCTCCGCGCCGCCGACGCCGCTCCTGCTGCTCGCCGTGCTCGGCGTGTTCTCGAGCGCGCTCGGCTACGGCATGTGGTCGCAGGCGTTCAAGAAGGCGAAGCTCTCGTCGTCGGTCAGCAACTACATGTTCGTGACGCCGCTTCTGTCGAGCATCTTTGCGTTCGCGTTCGCGGGAGAGACGCCGGACCTCCCGACGATCGTCGGCGGCTCGGTCATCCTGCTGGGCGTGTTGACGTTCAACTTCGGGGGGACGCTCCATCCGAAAACAAAAGCGGAGGGCCTCGCGTGAAGCCCTCCGCCCAGCGTGTCGACAAAGTCGCCACGCTATCCGGGAAATGCAGGATTGCATTTCCCGGAATTCAGGATTTCCTGTGGCGTTGCGCGCCACGGCCGGAAATCCTGCAAGGAAGCGCGGACATGCCGCGCT
>JAAYZL010000534.1 GCA_012514855.1 Clostridiales bacterium | reverse complement strand
GGAACTCGGAGGCGATGTAGTCGATCAGGCGGTTGTCGAAGTCGTCGCCGCCCAGGTGCGTGTCGCCGCCGGTCGCGAGCACCTCGAACACGCCGTCCCCGACCTCCATCAGCGAAACGTCGAACGTGCCGCCGCCCAGGTCAAAGACGAGTATCTTGTGCGCGGTTCCCTTGTCCAGCCCGTACGCGAGCGCCGCAGCGGTCGGCTCGTTGATGATGCGCTCGACCTCTAGCCCCGCGATGCGGCCGGCGTCCTTCGTCGCCTGCCGCTGCGCGTCGGAGAAGTACGCGGGCACGGTGATCACGGCGCGGTCGACCTTCTCGCCCAGATAGCTCTCGGCGTCCGCCTTCAGCTTCTGGAGAATCATCGCGGAAATCTCCGGCGGCGTATAGGTTTTGCCGTCGATGTTGATCTTGAAGTCCTCGCCCATGCGCCGCTTGATCGAGATGACCGTGCGGTCCGGGTTCGTGACGGCCTGCCGCTTCGCGACCTGGCCGACGAGCCGCTCGCCGTTTTTGGCGAACGCGACGACGGACGAGGTTGTGCGCGCGCCCTCGGCGTTCGCGATGACCGTGGGTTCGCCGCCTTCCATCACGGCGACGCAGGAATTGGTCGTGCCCAGGTCGATGCCGATAATCTTGCTCATTGCTGTTCCTCCTATAATTGTGCGACCGATGTCGTCGGTGTTTTCGCTATTCCTCGACCGAGACCTTGACCATCGCGTAGCGGACGATCCGGTCCTTGACGCGATAGCCCTTCTGCAGAACCTCGATCACCTTGCCGGGGTCGTCGGTCGGCTCCTTCAAAACCGCGTGGTGGAGCTCCGGGTCGAACGCCCGGCCCTCGGCGGGCAGTTCCTCGAGGCCGAACTTCCGCATCGCCTCGGAAAGCTGTGAGAACGTCATTTTGACGCCTTCGAGCAGCGGGCCCTCCTCCGCCGCGGCCGCCGCCTTGACGGCGCGCTCGAGGTTGTCCAGCACCGGGATCATCTCGGAGATGACCTCCCGCGCGCCGTCCTCGTACCCGTCCGCGCGCGCCGCCTGATTCCTTCGGCGGAAGTTCTGAAAGTCCGCCTGCGTGCGCCGGAGGCAGTCGAGGTACTCGTCGCGCTGGCAGACGGCGGTCTCGAGCGCCTCGCGCCACTCGTCCAGGCAGGTCTCTTTGCCCTCCGAATCCGGGCAGACCTCCTCCTCGACGGATTTTTCAAGCTCCTCGCCGTTCTGCGGCATGTCGAGATTCCTGTCCTTCTTCTTCATGTCGTCCTCCTATTTTTCCGAAAGCAGTTGGCTGATCGCGTTGCCCATAAAATGAAGCACGGTGATCACGCGGCTGTAATCCATGCGGGTCGGGCCGATGATGCCCATCGTCCCCGTCGACTGGTCGCCCATGCGGTAGCTGGCGGTCAGGATCGAGCAGTCCGAGAGCTCGGGAAGCTCGTTTTCGGGGCCGATGCGGATCGCGATCTCGACGCCGCCGCTGCCCATGAGCTTTCGGAGCATCTCGCGCGATTCGAGGATCGCGAGAAAGCTCTTCGCCTTCGAGACGTCCGCGTACTCCGGGTAGCTCAACAGGTTCGCGCTGCCGCCGACGTACACGTCGCGGTCGTCGACGGAGGCGATGTTGTCCTCGATGACGCGCATCGCGTCCGCGAGCAGCTTCCGGTTCTGCCCCATGTCGCGGATCAGCTCCGCGAAGATCTGCCGGACGGATTCGACCGGCTTGTCGGCGAGCTGCTCGGTCAGCATCCGCGAGATGCCGTACAGGTGATCGGCGGTCAGCCCCTCCGGGACGTGGATCACCGCGTCCTTGACGATGCCCGCGGTGGTCACGATGACGAGCATCGCGACGCCCTCGGAGACCGGCACGATCTGCACGTGGCGGATGCGAAGCGACCCTATGTGCGGAACGACCACGACCGAGGTGTACTTCGTCGCGTCGGAGAGCACCCGCGCCGCGCGGCGGATGACGGTCTCGACCTGCCGGGAGCGCGTCTCCATGTGCTCGGCGATCTTCTGGCACTCGTCGTTGGAGAGCTGATAGGCCTTGAGCAGCTTGTCGACGTACAGCCTGTACGCCTTGTAGGACGGTATCCGCCCCGCAGAGGTGTGCGGCTGCGCGAGGTAGCCCAATTCCTCGAGGTCGCTCATCTCGTTTCGGATCGTCGCCGGCGAAAAGCCGACGCCGGCCTTGCGCGAGATCGTCCGGGAGCCGACGGGCATGGCGGTGGTGATGTAGTCGTCGATGATCGCCTGCAGGATCAGGAACTTGCGCTCGTCCAGACCCATGACCACGCCCCCCTTTCGCGCTGTTAGCACTCAAGCAGAGAGAGTGCTAACGCATGGTCATAATGTACCATCCTCCGGCTATTTTGTCAATAGAAGCATGGGAAAAGCCGTGTTAAATTCTGGAGAAGGGAAAAGCGCGCATAAAAAGCCGCCCGCGCGGGAATGCCCGCGGGGGCGGCGAAGGAGGGAACCGCTCAGACGATGGATACTCTTCCCTTGCTGGTCTTTAAGAAGATCGCCAGGGACAGTATCGTCGACAGCGTCAGGATCGACGCCAGCGCCGCGGCGGTCGCGTCGTTCATGCGCGTCACGTCCGTGTAGATCGCGACGGCGATTGTCGAGGTCGCGCCGGAGAACAGCATGATCGACGAGCTCAATTCGTTGATGCAGGTGATCCAACTCAGAATCGCGCCGGAGAGTATGCCCGGCAGCATGAGCCGCGCCACGACGGTGAAAAACGTCTTCATCGGCGACACGCCCAGGTTGATCGACGCCTCCTCGATGCTCGGGTCGGTCTGGTAGAGGAAGGCGCTGCCCGAGCGCACCGTATATGGAAGCTTTCGGACGACGTAGGAGATGATCATGATCGCCGGCGTTCCGACCAGCCGCAAAAACGGCGGCAGCCCCGACCGGTTGAACGCGACGATCAGGCAGATGCCGAGCACCGAGCCGGGGATCACGTACGGGAACATGACGAGCGTGTCCATCAGCCCCGCGACCTTGCCGCGCCTGCGCACGAGTATGTAGGAGATCAGCATGCCGAGCACCACGATGAACGCGATCGCGACGGTCGAGAAGACGTAGGTGTTCGTGATGTTGAGGCTCAGCCGGTTCAGGATCGACCGGTAGTTGTCCAGCGTAAAGCCGCCGATGAAGCCGGTGAAGTCCGACTTGATGAAGGACATCGCGACGACGGTCAACTGCGGCAAAAGCCCGATCAGGGCGACGACCGCGACCGGAAGCGTCGCCAGCAGCCGCCTGAAGCCGCGGAGCTTTATGACCTCCGGCGGGCGCATCGCGGTCATGATGTAGTTCCTGCGCGCGACGATGAATTTCTGCACGAACAGTACCGCCAGCGAGCACGCGACGATGACGACCGACAGCGTGCTTGCCATGTTCTTGTCGCCGCCCAGCTCGCCCATGTACTCGTTGTAGACGAGCACCGGCAGCGTCACCGCGTCGGGCTTGCCCTGGCCGATCAGCATGGGCGTTCCGAAATCCGCCAGCGCCGTCATGAACACCATGACCATGCCCGCGAGGATCGACGGAAGCACCACCGGCAGCGTGACCGTGAGCACCCTGCGCAGCTTCGACGCGCCGAGGTTCTCCCCCGCCTCCTCGAGCGAGCTGTCGATGGAGCCCATCGCGCCCGACACGTACAAATAGATGTAGGGATACAGGTGGAACGTGAACACCAGTATGATGCCCGCCCTTCCGTAGATCGACGGCACCTGGATGCCGATCGACTGGAACAGCTTCGTCACAAAGCCCGCGTTTCCGAACAGCAGTATCCACGAGTACGCGCCGATGAACGGCGGCGACATCAGCGCCATGATGATGAACACGTAGAACACCTTTTTGCCCCAGATGTTGTAGCGCGTCATGAGGTACGCGAGCGGCACGCCGACCAGCGTGCAGGTCGCGGTCGCAAAAAACGTCACGAAGGCGGTGTTCTTCAGGGAGTTTGTGTAGAACGCCCGCGAGAAAAAGCGCTGGTAGTTGTAGAGCGTCACGCCGTCGGCCTTCGACGAGAAGAAGCTGCGCGTGATCAGCTGCGAAAACGGGTAGACGAGGAACAGCGCCATCGCGAGCAGTATCACGATTTTCATCAAAAACCAGAAATCGACCCGGAAGCCCGTGAGCCGGGGCAATCTTCCGCCTAGCATGAGAGCACCTCCGATTCCCCGGAGTAGATGCTGATGCGCAGCGGGTCGAAGTTCACGAAGACCTCTTTCCCGTCGGGCTTGATGTCCGAGACGTCCTTCGTATACTCGTTGAGCTGCACAATCTGGCCGTCGTGGAGCTTCACCTCATATTCTATGAAGTCCCCGAGGAACGTCGAGAGCTCGATCGTCCCGCGGATGCCCCCGTTCGCGAAGCGAAGCTGCTCCGGGCGCGCGGAGATGCGGCCGAGGCCGCAGTAGGGCTTGCACAGCTTCGCGCGGACGACGGTCTCGCCGCCGTCGATCAGCAGCCGCGCGTCCCCGGTGTCCTCGCCCTCGACCCGGCAGTCGATGAAGTTCGAGATGCCGATGAACCCCGCGACGAACGGGTTGTTGGGCTTTTTGTAGACCTCGTCGGGCGTGCCTACCTGCATGATTATGCCGTCCTTCATGACCGCGATGCGGTCCGAGATCGCGAGCGCCTCCTCCTGGTCGTGCGTCACGTAGATCGTCGTGATGCCGAGCCTGCGCTGGAGCTTCTTGATGACGGTGCGCATCTGCACGCGC
>JAAYZL010000533.1 GCA_012514855.1 Clostridiales bacterium | reverse complement strand
TCAGGAAGGGGATGTCCGGCGACGACGTGAAGCAGATGCAGACGGATCTGATCTCGCTCGGGTACGACCTGGGCAAGTGGGGCGCGGACGGCGAGTTCGGGCCGGCGACGGAGGCGGCGCTGAAGGCCTTTCAGACGGCGCAGAAGCTGCCGGTGGACGGGATCTTCAGCGAGGACGACCTGCTTAAGCTGCGCGCGCTCATCCCGGACGACGCGGACCCGGTGGAGCCGGAGAAGCCGGAGGAGCCAGTTGGCGACGTGGTGATCGCGGGCGGTGACGCCTACATCCGCACGGGGCCCGGAACGGGCTACGCGAAGGCGGGTGTCGCGCACGAGGGCGAACGGTACGTTTTGGCCGCGACGGACGGCTGGGTGCCGGTCGCGATCGGCGGGGAAGTCCGCTGGATCAGCGCGAAATATGCAAAAGTGGAGGGATAGCATGTGACCGGCGTTTTTGAAAAGGTTGTAAAAGCGCTGGCGGCGGGGGGCGGAGCGGTCATCGGCCTGTTGGGCGGATGGACGCCGCTGCTCACCGTGCTGTGCGGCTTCGTCGCCCTGGATTACCTTTCGGGACTGGCCGTGGCGATCAAGGGCCGATCAACCAAGACCGAAAACGGAGGACTGTCCAGCAAGGCGGGGTTCGACGGCATCCTGCGCAAGGCCCTGATCCTGTCGGTCGTCCTCATGGCCGCGCTGCTCGACCATGCGCTGGGCAACAGCACCGCCATTTTCACCACGACGACCGTGTGCTACTATATCGCAAACGAGGGGCTGTCCATTCTGGAAAATCTGGTGCAGCTGGGCATCCCCGTGCCGAACGCGATCCGGTGCGCGCTGGGAATGGTGGAGAAAAAGGCGAAGCTGGAGGACAAGGGCGAGAAAAAATGACGCGACTACGGAGAAAATCCTCCCCGGCCGCAGCCGGGGAGGCGAACATTTCAAGACCCGCCCTTGTTGTGAAGGCGATCCGGAGCGCCGCGGCGGAAGGGTAGAGGAAACGCATATGCGCCCCCGTGCATGGGGCGTTTTTTGGGCAAATTTTGCTTGGAATTTCCCCGAAACTGTGCTATTCTATTGCGGAGGTGTTTGTGCCGTGAAAACGCGCGAGCTGTGCCTGGCGACCATTTCCGCCGCGCTGGCGGCGACGCTTCTCGCGCTGGGATATTACCTGACATTCGGCGAGTTCTTCTGGTATTTCGCCGCGTCGGTCGCCGTCGCCGCCCCGGTCGGGAGGGGAGGCGCGCTGGGCCCGGCGCTCTCGTGGATCGCGGCGTCGCTGCTTTCGGCGCTCATGGTCGGCGGGAACTACCTGTACCTGCTGGCGTTCTGGGCGCTGTTCGGCCCGTATCCGGCGCTGCACGCGCTGCTCCGCGGGGCGGGGCCCTGGGCGCGGCTTGCGGGCGAGGGCGCGCTCGCGTTCCTCGGGCTCGCGGCGCTTATCTGGCTCACGAGGCTGTTCGGCTTTCAGCTTAACGACCTTTCCGGAGGAGTCCGCGCCGCGGTGCTCCTGGCGCTCGCGGCGGTTTCCCCCGGCATATCCTGGATTTACGGCAGGGCGTTCGACGCGGTTCTCCGGCGCGTCGGCGCGAGGGAGTGACATGAAGTTTTACGACAGGGTTCTGCGGGATCTGCGG
>JAAYZL010000532.1 GCA_012514855.1 Clostridiales bacterium | reverse complement strand
GCGGGCGAGACGGTGTTCGAGCAGATCGGCGGGCTGGGCGGCGTGCTGCAGACGGTCGCGTACGCCGCCGCGCTCGGCGTGGCGCTCGTGTTCGCGCTCCGCGCGTTCAACCGGCGCAGGATTGCGCGCGGCATCGCGGCCGTTCCCGCGAGGCGGGAGAGGATGTCGGGCGGCGCGCGGGCGCTCTTGATCGTCGCGCTCGTGCTCGCCGCGCTGCTGTACGCGGTTCTGACGATGGCTGCATGAACGCGTCGATACTCTGCGTCGGGCGGCTGAAGGAGAGCTGGCAGCGCGAGGGCGTCGAGGAGTATTTGAAGCGCCTGTCCCGATACGGAAAGTACGAAATCCATGAGGTCGACGACCGGCCGGACGCGCTCGGTCAAAAGGCCGCGGAGCGCGAGGGCGAGGCGATTTTGAAGCGCATGCGCCCCGGCGACCACGTCGTCGCGCTGTGCGTGGACGCCCCCGCGCCGGATTCTTTGGGGCTCGCGAGGCTCTTGGAGCGCTGGGCGCAGGAGCACGGCCGCGTGACGCTCGTCATCGGCGGCTCGAACGGCCTCTCCGACCCCGTGCTCCGGCGCGCGGACGAGCGGCTGTCGCTTTCAAAGCTCACCTTCCCGCACGGGCTGATGCGCGTGGTGCTATTGGAGCAGCTCTACCGCGCCGAGAGGATACTCGCGGGGGAGCCGTACCATAAATAGACCGGCGGGCCGAGCGGCCCGCCGGTTTGGTTTTGGGAAAGGATCAACTCTTGAAGACCTTCACGTCCTTCCCGCGGGGGGAGACGTATGTCTGCACGTCGTTCGTCGTCTTCTCCTTCAGGCTGTAGGTGCCAAACGTATCAATGTAGTAGTCGATGGCATCGTCGGTGCTGGAGTCGATGCGGCTCAACATCTGGGACACGGTCAGTTCCCCGGCGTCCCTGAGCGCCCAGTTGAAGCCGACGCTGAAGAAGTCGACGGCGATCGAGCTCGCGGTGTTCAGGTAGCCGGACTGGTGCTTTCCGTCGGTCGAGGTGATGATCGACAGGCTGCTCCGGTCACCGAATTGTTGGTGTCTCGTCGCATCCTGATTCTTCGCGCGGGTGATGATCGAGTTTGCGGTCGCGTCATTGCCCGAGTAGCACGACGCCACGCACAGCACCACGTGCCCCTTGACGCCGCTGACGGCGCTGATGATCGTCGAGCCAGGTATGGTTACAGCTTTCGTGCCGGAACCGCTCAGGTGCCAGCGGTATTCGCCGCTTTTGACCGTGCCGTGCGAGTGCAGGAAGATGATCGACACATCGCCCTCCTGCGAGCCTTCAAAGGCGTCTTTGACGGCTTGCTTGAACTTCGCCTCGCTCGTGACATACGAGTTGTTCTTGAACGTGATCTTGTAGCGCGCGTCGTCGATGCTGCTCTTGGCGATGGCGCTCCGGACCAGCGACGTGCTGTTCGAACCGAACGGCAGGTAGCCCGCCTTGCCGGAGGTCTGGTACATGCCGATCACGAGCGCCCGGTACTTCACTTCGTTTTCGCCGGTTCCGTCCTGCCGCTTAACCGTGACGTCGATCTTTTCCGGGGTCGCGGCGAGGCCGAGCGGGAACGCGGAGATGATCGCCTTTCCGATGCCCACCGCGGTGACCCGTCCGCTCGCGTCGACCTTCGCGACCTGCTCGTTGTCCGACGCCCAGCCGACGGCGACGCCGGGCTGCTCCGGCTGCGCGGTGAGCTGGCGCGCGCCGTTGACGGGATCGCCGTAGGTCAGCGTGAGCTCGGTGATCGCGGAGGCGCCGTCGTACACGGTCAGGCCGGAGCCCGGCTTGGAGCGGATCGTCACGGGTTCCTTATCGTACTGCTTCGTGTTCGAATTCAGCCGCGACTTGGCCCAGATTTCCGTGCTTGCTGCCTTCTTCCCCGTGAGAACGCCGGAGTAGGGGTCGATCTTGGCAATGCTGCTATTTTTCGAACGCCAGAGAAGCTGCGTGTTCGTGGTGTTGTACGCCAAAATCTTGTAGTCGATATCGAGACCTCTACCCGCGAGGGGCTTGAAATGGACGTTTCCGTAGCCATCCAGACCTCCCAACTGCTTGAGCGTCGGGTCGGATTCGCCCGCGCCGTTCAGGAACAGCTTGTAGTCGAGGGTATACTTCCCGTCTACATACATCGCTTCGTTGTTGTCGTCGGTGATCTGGACGTCGTAGGAGTCGTTGTAGCACTTATTGTTCTTGACGGTGATCTTGTAGCTTCCGACCTTTCCGTTGACGGTTTTTGTGTAGATCGTGGTCGTGCCCGCCGACACCGCGTAGACGAGGCCAAAGTCGTTGACCAGCGCGACGGTCGGCTTGCTGGAGCGCCACTCTTTAAGATTACCATGCTCCGGGTAGTAGATGGTGGAGAGGTTGGAGACCGTGGCGGTGAGCGGCAGCATTTCGCCTACATACAGCGTGCCGCCGGTGCCGTTGGGATTTGTAATCTTGACGCCCGAGGGCATCAGCGGGTTGACGGTCACCGTGCATTTCTTTATATGGCCGGCGGTCGAGATTCCGTAGACATACGTCGTCCCAGGCTTCACGCCGACGACTTTGCCGGTGTTGGACTTCGAGGACTCGATCGTGGCGATCGTCGGGTCGGCGCTATACCAGCGGACGCCCTTGTAGGAGGCCCCGCTCGGGGAAGAGGTGCCCGTCAGCGTGTAGCTGCCGGTGGGGCCCGCGCTTCCGACCGTGACGGAGATCGACGTCTTCGAGAGCTTGAAAGACGTGACGCCCTTGGCGACCACCCAGACCTCCAGAGTCTTCGGCGGGATGTGCGAACCCGCGTCGCTGGCGGAGATGGTTACGATGGCCACGCCTTTGCTCTTGCCCTTGAGCCCGTTTCCTTTTTCACCGGTGACCTGCAGGATGTTCGGATCGCTGCTCGTGACGATGTAGCCTGCGTCGGTGGCGTTGTTGGGCTCCACCGTAATGTCGATGGGAATCGTCTGGCCGATGCCGACGGCCAGGTCCGGATCCCCGGCGAGGCGGGGGAAATTCTCGATCTGCAACTTGAGATCGGTCACGTGCTGCACGACCTTGACCAAGCTGATCGCGTGCGGCGCGGTCGGGGTGGAGTCGTGGTTGTCGTAGTCGTCCTTCGACGTATAGGCGAAGAAGAACGCGTAGCCGGACTTTTTGCAGGTGACCTTGCCGTTCTGGTCGATTTCCGCGATGTCCGGAGCGGAGCTTCGCCAGTAGACCTCGTTCGAGGTGTCCGGGGTGAACACGGGGGTGATCGTGTATTCCTCATTCCCGTCGAAGAGATCGACGACGCGGTAGGCCGGGAGCAGCATGATCGATGTGACGAGGTCGCGCACGATGACCGTAATTTCGTCGTAGGCGTCCCCGTTCGTGACCGACGTGGCGGAGATGGTCGCCGTGCCGGGGCCGACCGCGGCCACGAGGCCGGTGGTCGGGTCGACGGTCGCGACGGTCTCGTCGTCGCTCGCCCACGCGACGTCCTTG
>JAAYZL010000087.1 GCA_012514855.1 Clostridiales bacterium | reverse complement strand
GGCGTATCGTCGTGTGCCGGGAGTGCGGCACCATGAACCGGTCGTCAAAGCCGCGCATCAAAATCGAGGTCTTGCGCTCCGGCACATGCGAGAACACGCCGAACAGCTTTTTCTCGAGCGGGTACTTGCCGACGCCGTAGTGGTAGTAGAGCCCCGCCTGCGCGCCCCAGCAGACGTGGAACGTGCTCGTCACGTGGCTCTTCGACCACTCCATGATCCGGCAGAGCTCGTTCCAGTATTCGACCTCCTCGAACGGCATGTTCTCGACCGGCGCGCCGGTGATGATCAGACCGTCGAAGCGCTCGTCCCTGATCTCCTCGAACGTCTTGTAGAACGACAGCAGGTGGTCGAAGCTCACGTTCTTCGCCTCGTGCGTCTTCGTGTGCAGAAGCGTCAGCTCCACCTGCAAGGGCGTGTTGCCCAGCAGCCTCGCGAACTGCGTCTCGGTGACGATCTTCGTCGGCATCAGGTTCAGAATCGCGATCTCCAGCGGCCGGATGTCCTGCGTCAGCGCGCGCGTCTCGGTGATGACGAATATGTTCTCGCTCAAAAGCGCCTCGGTCGCCGGGAGCTTGTTGGGGATCTTGATCGGCATAAAACCCCTCCTCTATGCGCGCTCGAGCGCCTGGTCGATGTCCTCGAGGATGTCCTGGGCGTTCTCGATGCCGACCGACATGCGCACGAGGTCGGGGCCGATGCCGGCGTTCATAAGCTGCTCGTCGGTGAGCTGCCGGTGGGTCGTGCTCGCCGGATGCAATACGCAGGTGCGCGCGTCGGCGACGTGCACGACGATCTGCGCGAGCCGCAAATTGTCCATGAACCGGACCGCCGCCTCGCGCCCGCCGCGGACGCCGAAGGACACGACGCCGCAGGTTCCGTCCGGCAGGTACTTCTCCGCGAGCGCGCGCTGGCTCGACGACGGGAGGCCCGGATAGTTGACCCACGAGATCTTCGGGTGCTTTTCGAGGTGCTCCGCGACGGCGAGCGCGTTTTTGCAGTGCCTCTCCATCCGAAGCGCCAAGGTCTCGAGCCCGAGGTTCAGGATGAACGCCGCGAGCGGCTGCGGGGTCGAGCCGAAATCGCGCATCAACTGCGTGCGCGCCTTCGTGATGTAGGCGGCCTCCTTGAAGATCCCGGTGTAGACGACGCCGTGGTAGCTCCCGTCCGGCTCGGTCAACTCCGGGTACTTGCCCGCGGCGACCCAGTCGAATTTCCCGCTGTCGACGACGCAGCCGCCGACGACCGACGCGTGCCCGTCCATGTACTTCGTCGTCGAGTGCACGACGATGTCGCAGCCGAACTCGAACGGCCGGCACAGCACCGGCGTCGGGAACGTGTTGTCGATGACGAGCGGCACGGAGTGCCTGTGCGCGAGGCGCGCGAGCCTTTCGATGTCGCAGACGATCAGCGCCGGGTTCGCGATCGTCTCGCCGAACACGAGCCGCGTGTTTTCGTCGAACAGAGCGTCGACCTCGTCGTCCGCCATTTCCGCGGTGAAGAAGCGCGCCTCGATGCCCAGGCGCTTCAGCGTGAACGCGAACAGATTGATCGTGCCGCCGTAGATCGCCGACGCGCAGACGAAGTTCTGCCCGGCGGACGTGATGTTGAGGATCGCCAGCAGGTTCGCCGCCTGCCCGGAGGAGGTCAGCATCGCGCCGACGCCGCCCTCGAGCGCGGCGATCTTCTTCTCGACCAGCTCGACGGTCGGGTTCGAGATGCGGGTGTACATGTGTCCCGGCGCGGTGAGGTCGAACAGCTTCCCCATGTGCTCGGCCGAGTCGTATTTGAACGTCGTGCTCTGGTAGATCGGCAAAATCCGGGGCTGCCCGTTTTCCGGTTTGTAGCCCTCCTGGATGCATTTGGTATCGATGCGCATGGCCTTTCTCTCCTTCGAATAAAAAATGCGACGCCCGCTTTGAAGGGTCACATTCGTCCGTGCGCAAAAAGGGGGAACTTGAACATCGCGCCCCGCCTCCGGCCGTAAAAATCCCTACGATACATATTCTACCCGAATCGCCGCCCGCTGTCAACTCGGCGCGGCGGCCGAACGGTGAAGGTTTTGCAAGGATTCGGTGGCAAATCGGCGTTCCCTTCGGATTTGCCCGGGGATGGCAAGAAACCCGGCCGCCGGTCATATAATATTCGTATCATTTACCGGGAGGACATGCGATGAAAAAGCTGGGCTGCCTGTTCGTTCTGGCCATTGCGCTGCTTCTGCCGCTGGTGACCTGCGCCTCGGAGGAGATTTCCGTCAGCGCGAAGGGCGCCGTGCTCCTTGACGGCGCGAGCGGGCGGGCGCTGTTTTCCCACAACGCGGACCAGATGCTGCCGATGGCGTCGACGACGAAGATCATGACGGCGCTGCTGGCCCTGGAGAACGCGAAGCTGACCGACCGCGTGACGGCCTCCGCGAACGCGAGCGGCGTGCCGGGCACGTCGATCTACCTCGGCGTCGGGGAAGCGCTCTCGATGGAGCAGATGCTCTACGGGCTGATGCTTAGAAGCGGCAACGACGCCGCGGTCGCGATCGCCGAGCACGTCGCCGGGAGCGCGCCGAAGTTCGCGGAGATGATGAACGCGCGCGCGGCGGAATTGGGCGTCGCCGCGCACTTCGAGAACCCGCACGGGCTCGACGAGGCCGGGCACAGCGCCTCCGCGCTCGCGATGGCGACGATCCTGCGCGAGGCGATGCGAAACCCGGACTTCCGCGAGATCACCGGCACGCAGAGGAAGGTCATCCCGTGGGCCGAGAGCGGGTTCAGCCGCGTGCTGTCGAACAAGAACCGGCTATTGAGGACCTACGACGGCGCGACCGGCGGCAAGACCGGGTTCACCGACCGGGCCGGCCGCTGCCTCGTGTTCGCGGCGGAGCGGGACGGGATGGAGCTCGTGGGCGCGGTGCTCAACTGCCCCGCGTGGTTTGACGAGGCGGAGGGGATGCTGAACTTCGGATTCGAACACTACCACCTCGAGACGGCGCTCGCCGCCGGACAGGTCGCCTGCGAGACCGGCGTCGTCGGCGGCATGAAGGGAAAGGTCGAGGCCGTCGCGGACAGGACGCTCGCGGCCGCCGTCGGCGAAAACGAGCGCTGGTCGGTGCGCTACGACTTCGGCGACGGCGTCACCGCGCCGGTCGCGCGGGGGGAGGCGATCGGCACCGCGACGCTCTCGATCGACGGCGAGCCGGTCGCGTCCTGCAAGCTGCTCGCGAAGCAGGCCGTCGAGGACAGGTCGATGATGAAGGCGCTCAGGAGGATATTGCTGCAGTGGATATTGAATTTCCGGGAGTAAACGAAGAGCCTGCCCGCCGGCAGGCCCTTCATTTTGATCGGCCGCTACTCCCTCGCCGCGCTGAACCGGTACACCCACTCCCCGTTCAGGTCGATGACGCCGTCCGTGCCGTCGAGGCTCGCGAACAGCCGGTTTTCGCCGATGCGGTACAGCTCCCCGTACTCGGCGGGGAGCACCTCATGGCCGGAATCGTCGACGACGCCGTAGCGCAGCGTCGATTCGTCCCAGCTGTAGACGTGCTGCTCGAGCGCGTCGCTGTACGCCGCCTCGGCGTCGAACTCGATGAAGCCGTAGTAGCCGCGCCCATCATCCGTCCCCAGCGGGAACAGCGCCTTGAAGGGCCCCGCGGCGACGCTTCCGTCGGCGTTCAGCAGGTACGAGCCGTCCGCGCCCCAGTCGCCGTCCGTCAGCACGATCTGCCCGTTCTCCCCGGTCGAGTAGCCCGCGAGCGGCGAGCCCTCGTGGATCAGCGCGCCGTCCGTGCCGTACAGCCGCGTGGAATGGTCGTCGTACACCTGCACGAGGTCGCCGACGGCCATCGCGTACAGGTTTTCGCCCTCGACGCGGAAGCGCTCCTGACAGGAGACCGGGTCGAACGCGACGACGGCGTTCGCGTCCGGGGCCGCGAGCGCGAGCTGCCCGCCCTCGTAGCCGAGCGTCTCGTATTTGGGCGTCAGCACCCAGTTGCCGGTCCGGTCGATCAGGCCGAAGCCGGAGGACAGCGACGCGACCGCGCGGCCGCGGTAGAACGGCCCGGCGTAGGCGAACTGCGGGCGGATGACCCACTGCCCGGTGGCGTCGACGTACCCGAACAGGCTGTTTTCCGCCGAGATCAGCGGCAGAAGCCCCTCGGAAAACCCGGCGAGCGCGCCGAGCGTCTTGACGCCGGTCGCCGTGACGCTCAGGTCGGCGCCGATCTCGTACAACCCGTCGGGCTCCTCGTCGTAGCAGTCGGTCGTGAGCGCGAGGAAGCCGCCCGCGTCGCTCGCGACGAGCTGCGTGTACAGGGGCTCGACGAGCACTTCCCCCGCGGGGCTCATCGCGCCGTACAGCCCATTTTGCATGAACAGCACCCGGCCGCCCTCGAGCGTGAACATCTCGTAGACCTGTTCGGTCAGCGTCGCGCCGTCACCGCCGAGAAGCGCGTAGAGGAATTCGCCGTCCACATAGCCGCCCGCGCAGTAAAGCTCCGCGCGCCCGCCGTTCTCGGGCAGCGCGAAGATGAACTCGTAGCCGCCCGGCGCGATTTTCTCCGCCCCGTCCGGGCCGATCAGCGCGGCCGTGTCCTCGAAGTTGACCGCGATGGACGAAGCGCTCGCCGACGACATCAGGAACAGCGCCGCGAGCGCAAGGAAAAGAGTCTTTCTGAACATGGCCATCACCTCGATCCTGTTGAATACTCATGCATTGGACGCTTTCGTGCGCGCGTCGGTTCATATTATATTATAGGGTTCGGCGCGCGTTTTGTCCATACGCTCCGGGGATCAGGTAAAAAATAGTTTTTCCCGAGCTTTGGTATGGACAAAGCGCGCCCGACGTGCTATAATAACTTTCTGTCGGCGGGATGATTTCTCCTGCTTGCGCGATGGATGCGCCCGTAGCTCAGTCGGACAGAGCAACGGCCTTCTAAGCCGTGGGGCAGGGGTTCGAATCCCTTCGGGCGCGCCAGCATGGTGGGTGTAGTTCAGTGGTTAGAGCGCCAGGTTGTGGCCCTGGAGATCGTGG
>JAAYZL010000531.1 GCA_012514855.1 Clostridiales bacterium | reverse complement strand
GCTGGATGCGGCCGCCGTTCATCACGACGATCGTGTCCGACATCGTCAGCGCCTCCTCCTGATCGTGCGTGACGTACAGAAACGTGATGCCGAGCTCCTGCTGCATCGACTTCAGCTCGATCTCCATCTCCTTGCGGAGTTTCAAATCGAGCGCGCCGAGCGGCTCGTCGAGCAAGAGCACCTCCGGCTCGTTGACGAGCGCGCGCGCGATCGCGATGCGCTGCTGCTGCCCGCCGGAGAGCGACTCCACGGCGCGCTTTTCGTACCCCTCCATCTTGACGAGCTTCAGCATGCGCTTCACGCGCTTCTCGATCTCGGATTTCGAGAGCTTGCGCAGCTTCAGCCCGAACGCGATGTTGTCGAACACGTCCAGATGCGTAAACAGCGCGTACTTCTGAAACACGGTGTTCACGCGCCGCCGGTACGGGGGAACGTCGGTGATGTCCTTGCCCTCGAAGAGCACCCTTCCCTCGCTGGGCATCTCGAAGCCGCCGATGATGCGCAGCATCGTCGTCTTTCCGCACCCGGACGGGCCGAGCAGGGTCACGAACTCGCGCTTTCGAATGTACAGGTCGATGTTGTGGAGCACCTGCGCGTCCCCGAATCGCTTCGTAACGCCCAGGATTTCGATCAGGCGCTGCTCGTCGTACATAATCGGTTCCTCCGGAATTCAGAATGAGGGCGGCGTCGAGATCCAGAGCACGCGGGAGGGCGTCCTCGCGTTGTTGACCAGCTTGTGCGGCGCGGCCGGCTTGAAGCAGAAGCTCTCGTCCTTGCGCGCGCGCTCGACGCGGTCGCCGATGACGATCCTGACCGAGCCCGAGAGCACGTAGCCGAACTCCTCGCCCTCGTGCGGGTCGTCCTCGTCGGTCTCGCCGCCGGGGCCGAGCTCGATCAGAATCGGCTCCATGCGGTTCTTCTGCGCCGGGGGCACGAGCCACTTGACGAAGCCCTTCATGACCTCCGGGTCCTCCTTGACGAAGATGTCCTTCTCGCCGAAGACGAGCTTTTCGTCGCCCGAGTCGCCGAAAAAGGTCTTGAGGTCGGTTCCGAGCGACTGAAGGATGTCGATCAAGGTCGCGATCGAGGGCGAGGTCAGGTCCCGCTCCATGAGCGAGATGAACCCCTTCGACAGCTCGCAGCGGTCGGCGAGCTCCTCCTGCGTCAGCCCCCGCTGCAGCCTGAGCCTGCGAATGCGGTTTCCGATTTGCACGAAATCGCCCCCCTTTTTCCCGGCGTGGTTTAGAACGGCTAAACTGCGAAGCAGCTTTTATTAAACCACCGCGCGGGGCCGTTGTCAACCGTTTCTATAGGTTAAATTTTTATAATCATGTGTATGAAAGTTTAATCGGGGAAAACAAAAACCCGCCCGGGCGTCGGGCGGGACAGACCATCAACAAACACCGCTCCTCCCTTGGGGATGAATGAAGGGGTCGAAACCCCTTCATTTTCAATCCGCAGGCGGCGGCATGTACGTCGCCGAGGAGCGCGGCATGTCCGCGCTTCCTTGCAG
>JAAYZL010000086.1 GCA_012514855.1 Clostridiales bacterium | reverse complement strand
GGGACGTTTCGGCCTGCTCCACATGCTCTTCGGACGGAGTGACCTGCTTCTCGATGTCGTTCATTCTTGCTACTACCTCCTTAATTATACAATCCGGCGTAGAGGCGCCGGCTGTAATCCCAACCCGATCCACCGCGTCGAGCGCGATGCCCCCGAGTTCCTCCGCGCTCTCGATGAAGTGCGAACGCGTTAAAACCTCCCGGACGAGTTCGTACAGCTTCCGGCTGTTCGAGCTTTCCCGGCCGCCGACGACGATCATACAATCGACTTCGCGCGCGAGGCGGACCGCCTCTTCCTGGCTCTCCTTCGTCGCGGGGCAGATCGTCCGGATGATCTCGGGATGCTTCACCCTTTTCGCGATCGCCTCGGTGATTCGGTCGAACCGCTCCTCGATGAACGTCGTCTGCGAGACGACGAGCGCGCTCTCCATCCCGGGGAGCGCAAGCGCGGCCTCCTCGGTCGCGACCGCGTAGCTCTCTCCCGACGTCCAGCCGCGGATGCCCTCGACCTCCGGGTGCCTCTCCTCGCCGACGACGATCAGCGCAATCCCGTTCCTTTCGGCGGAGAGCGAAATCTCGTGGATGCGGCGGACGAACGGGCAGGTCGCGTCGAGGATCTCGACGTTTCGCGCCTTGAGCGCGTCGAGCGTTTCGCGGCCGACGCCGTGCGAGCGGACGACGACGCGCGCGCCCTCGGGGATTTCCTCCGGAGAGGCGACGCTCTTTACGCCCGCGGCCTCGAGCTCCGAGACGACGCGCGGGTTGTGAATGACCGGGCCGAGCGTGACCGCCGGGGCCGAGCGCCTCGCCGTCTCGACCGCACGCCGGACGCCGAAGCAAAACCCGGCATGTTTCGCCAGAATCACCGTGGAAACGGAAACCCACCCCTCCGACGCGCCCAACTTCGAAAATACGCTAACTTATATCATTCGTGAATTCCAAAATAATTCCTGCAACACGGGATTATTTAACAAACATTTAACTATGTTGGCAGGAAGGGATACGGCGTGCGGCGTCATATAGGGACTTTTCAGCGCCCGAACAGCACGAACGGGTCGCCCTCGGGGTAGACCTGCACGTTCTGCACGTAGGGGTTTTTCGCCTTCGCGAGCCTCCCGGCGACGTTCAGGTACCACGGCACGCGCCGGGTTGCGTAGAGCTGAATCTCGTTCAGCGTGATCAGCCGGTCGTAGTCGAGGTCGGCCCTCAGCGCGCCGCGCCGCGAGCGGTTCAGGCTCCAGCCCGCGCCGTCGCACAGCGCGCGCGCGAGCACGGTCGCCATGTCGCTCTCGGTCGCGTTCTCGTCGAAGCTCAGCCGGTAGCTGTCCTGGTCGAGCGAGGCGCTGGCGATCACCTTGTACTTGCCCGACGCGAACGGCGCGCCGCCGACCCTGCCGGAGAACACCCGCACGATGCCGAGGTTGAAGTCCCCGAGATTGCTGGCCCGGCCGATCAGCCCGCCGCTCCCGCAGCTGTCGACGACGACGGCGACCGTGCCCGGAATTTTCCTGAGCTCGCGCTCGAGGTCTATGGCCGCGATGAGGGAGCCGTCGTACATCTGCAAAAAGCTCATGCCGTCCCTGTAATACCCGTGGCAGGTGATGTAGAACAGCGACACGTCCGCGTCCGTAGCGTCCCGGAACGCGCCGCGGACCGCCGCGAACACCTCGTCGCGCGAGGCGTCCAAGAGCACGGTCGTCTGATAGCTCTCGCCGTCGACCGACTGGCTCCCGAGCATCGAGGCCATGCTCTGCGCGGTGTTGATCGAGCCGACGCGCACGCTGTTGACCGACGGGTCGTACATCTGCTGGCCGACGAGCAGCGCGCGGCGCTTCGGGGCGGGCGGCTCGACGGTGACCTCGAGGATGTCGGAGTACCCGCCGTCCTCGGCGACCGCGGTCACGCGCGCCGTGCCTTCCCTGAGGCCGGTCACGACCCCGTCCGGGGCGACCGAGGCGACGCCCGCGCCCTCGACGAAATACCGGATTCGACGGTCGGACGCGTCCGCCGGGAAGAACTCGATCTGCGCGGACACGCGCTCGCCGACGCGCAGCGTCAGTTCGCTCTGCGAAAAGCCGATGCCGGACAGGGGAACCCTCGCGACCGTCACCGCGCACGAGGCGGACGCGCCGCCCCAGCCGCGCGCGGTGACGACGGCTTGTCCCGCGGAGCGCGCGAACACCTCGCCCTCGGCGGACACGGTCGCGACGGTGCTGTCGGAGCTCGTGAACACGACCGACGGATGCGCGTCGGCGGGGAGGAGCATCGCGCCGAGCAACTGGCTCTCGCCGACCTCGAGCGAAAGCGCGTCCGCCGACAGCGAGATCGCCTCCGGCCGGGCCTGCCGCGCCCCGTCCTGCTCGACGAACAGCGCGTACGCGCCGGTCGTGTCCTCGTCCGCCGACACGCGCACGTAGTAGACCGCGCCCTTTTCCAGCTCGCAGTCGATCGCGAAGCCGGACGCCGCGAACAGCTCCCGGCCGTTCGCGTCCAGGACGGCGCCCTCGAGCAAAAGCGCCCCTCCGGAGCCCGCGTCCGTCGGCCCGGCGTGGATCGTCGCGGGGCCGTCGTACTCCGCGGCGAACGCGTACCAGTGCGCGTCGCCGGGCCGGACGAGCAGCTTTTCGTAGCCGCCGTCCTCCGGGTTCAGCGCGATCGGGCGGTCGAAGCTGCGCCCGAGCGTCTCGCGCATGATTTCCAGAATACCCGAGCCGCGGCCGGTCAGCGCGAGCGAATACTCCTCGCCCGCGGACAGCCTGGCCTCCAGCAGCGGCATCGTCCCGCCGCCGGTCGCGATCAGCTCGTTCCCCCGGTAGAGCCGGGCCTCGGCCGCGGGCGCTTCGCCGTCCGGGAACAGGTAGACCGCGTAGGAGCTGTTTGCGCCCGGCGTGAACGAAAAGCGAGCCTGCCCGCCCGTCAGCGCGACCTCGACGCGATCCCCGACCGCGAGCAACTGGCCCCCGGGCACGGCAAATGCGCCGGCCGCGAAAACCGACGCATACAGCAGAAGCACCGATAGAAGTATCAGCGTCGTCTTCCGTGCCACAAAATTCCTCCGTGCGCTACGCGGGCTTGAGGTATTCGAGCTTTACATACCCGGAAAGCTCCGCGGTGCGTATTTTGACCCAGCCGTCGCCTTCGTCCGAGGAAACGATCACGCGCCTGCCGTGGTCGAGCGCCGAGAGTATGCGCGCGGTCGTCGAGGGCTCCTGCCGCACGTTCAGCGACGAGGCGCGGCTCTCGAGCGTCACGGTCGCGTAATACTCGCCGTCCTCGAGCGCGGGCAGCGGCGCGGGCGTGGGCTTCGGCGTCGGGCGCGGGCGCGCGCGGCCGAGGCTCGCGGGCAGGTCGGCGAGCGCCGCCAGCGCGACTTCCCGCCACTCGATTTTCTCGAGCGCCATGCCGGGATAGTAGAATTTCAGGATTTCCACGTAGTCCTTCTTGTGCTCGCCGGCCATCCACTGCGCCCCGCGCTGGCTCATGCCGACGCCGTGCCCGAAGCGGCGCATGGCGATCGTGAACGAATCGCCGTGCTGCTCGGCGCTCACGAGCTCGCAGTCCGAGCCGTTGAGCCCGAGCGACAGACCGTCCTTGATGTCCCCGTACACGTCGAGCTCGACGACCGGGTTCTCGGAAAGCGCCTCGCGGCCGCTTTTTTCGACATAGGGGAGCGCGAGCTTTCCGCGCCTGGCGAGCGACAGCCCCCAGACCGAGGAGAGCATGTCGCCCTGAAGCTCCGTGCCGTCGGTGAACAGCGGGCTCGTCTGGTCGCCGTCCCGCGCGGTCCATCCGTCCGCCTCGGCGGTGACCGAAAGCGTGAAGCGGAGCTTTGTGTACATCCGGCTTCCGGCGAACTTCGGCTCCGCGGGCTCGATCGACGCGATCGATTCGAGCTTGACGCCCTTTTCGGGGAGCTTCAGCGCGCGCAGAGCGTCCTCGAGCATGTTCCAGAGCTTGCCGCTCCCCTTGCCGGTCTTCGAAAACGTCAGGCTGTTGACGAGGCTCGACGGGTTCTCGAGGTCGTAGGGGTCGTCCGCCATCGCGAGATACCCGTAGTCGCCGGAGCCGCCCCAGATGTCGCTCGCGAGCGCGGTCTGCCCGCCGTTGCTGGCGGCGTAGTAGCACATCGCGAAGCCGCCCTTGTACGTGCCGACGATGCCGCGCGTCTCCTCGACCGCCCTGAGCACGTTCGTGTAGCGCGCGTCGAGCCCCTTGTAGACCTGGTCCTGCGTCGTGTCGACGACGTCGTAGCCGCGCCCGGCGCCGTCCCACTTCTTGCCCATCGCGTAGGTGCGCGCCGCGACCGCCTGCGCCTTGAGCGCCTCGAGCGGGAACGAGTCGCTCATCTCGTAGGCCACGACGCCTGAGAGGTAGTCCTCGATCTGGATGTTCAGCACCGAATGCAGCGTGCCGCCGGACTCGGTGACCGTCAGATCGCCCTCGAACAGCGTGTCCTTCTCGGACTCGTGGATGTAGATGCCGTTTTCGGGTTCGTCGGTCGCGTGCCGGGTCAGCGTCAGCGAATCGCCCATGTCGATCGTCAGCCCGCCGACGGACAGCAGCACGCCGCCCCCGTCCGCCGCCAGCGCGATCTCGGTGTCCCGCGCGAAGCGGAACCCCTTGTCGCCCTCGACCGTGTACGCGCCCGCGAGCGTCAGCCCGAGCGCTTGCGGGTCGCCGAGCGACTTTAAGTACACCCGGAGCATGCCGTCGTCCTCGATCTTCGACGCCGTCGGCGCGTTCGTCGGGCCGCCCCCGAACAGGAATTCCAGCGCGAGCGCCGGCTGCGAAAAGGCGACCGCGAGGATCATAAGCGCGAGCAGCGCGCGTTTGAAGCGATGTTGCATGGATGTCCTCCCAAATATATACATATACCATAGACGCGCCGAGCGGCCGTTCGGTTCACGCGGCGACGAGCCATTCATACGCGAGCTTGGCCACGAGAAGAACCAAGACGCCCAGCATCACGAACCGGATGAGCCGCGCGCCGACCCGGAGCGCGAGCTTCGAGCCGACGAATCCGCCGACGACGGAGCAGATCATCGCCGGGATCGCGAGAGCGAAAAGCACGTGGCCGCCGAGGAGCATCGAGGTGAACGCCGCCGCGTTCGACGCGAGGTTGACCGGCTTCGACGTCCCGGAGGCCGTGACCATGTCCATCCCGGCGAGCCAGG
>JAAYZL010000530.1 GCA_012514855.1 Clostridiales bacterium | reverse complement strand
CGCGTATCTGCTCGAGCACTACCGCGAGCCGGTGACGCTCTCCGACCTCTCGGCATTGGTGTCGCTCGACCGGTTTTATTTTCAGAAGCAGTTCAAGCGGTACACGGGCCTGTCGCCAAAGCGGTTTCAGGCGCTGCTTCGCCTGAACCGCGCAAAGGAGCTGCTGCAGACGACCGACCACCCCGTCAGCGAAATCGCCGGGATGGTCGGCGTCGAGAGCGCGAGCCGGTTCATCGGCCTGTTTCGGTCCTATGAGGGTGTCACGCCCGGCGAATACCGCGAGAAGTGGCGGCGGAAGTAGCGCGCGGGACGAGAACGCCGTTGACGACCAGATAGACCGCGACGACAATCGAGCCGCCGATATCCATGAAATGCGCCGCCGGAGCGCCGGGCGCGATCGCGACGGTCAAAAGCGCCGCGGTCACGCACGCGTCCACGAGCGACTTCGCGCGGTAGATGCGGCTCTGCGCGCGGAGGATCGCGTCCGGCTTCCCGCGGTCGAGCTTCCGGTAGCGCAGCCACAGCCATGTGTTCGTCACCACCCCCAGCACCGCGATCGCGAGCCCCGGAAGCACGTTCCCCTTTTCCGCGCTTTTTGAAAAAAACGCGATGAACAGCATCAGAGCCCCGGACAGGCACATCGCCCCCCCGACGCACAGTTTCGCGATTCTCTCCAGCCTCCCCCTGTCCGCATTTCCCCTGTTCGCCATGCGGTACACGAGGAAGGACACGACGATCGCGACGAGCTCCGCCGAACGCCGGACGAAATCCGCGATCTGCGTCGACGAGCGGCCGAGAAACAGCCCGATTCCGACGACGACCGGGCCGGGCGCGCTCAAAATCACGGACGTCAGCAACGTCCTCTCGCCGGGTTCCCGCTTCACGGCGACCCCTCCCTCACAGGCACAGAATCGGAATCAGGACCGCCGCGACCGCGAACGGGCAGGTCAGCGTGTCCATGCCGTTGCGCGTATACAGCTCGACGACCGCGCTCACCGCCGCGGTCAGCGCGGAGATCGGCGCGTAGAGATACCACGCCATCGGGCTGTGCGCGAGCAGCACGGAGAGCACCGTGAAAAACGACACGGCGAACATCGCGAGCGTCCCCTCGAGGCTCTTTCGCCCCTCGACGAGCTTTCCCTCGACGTAGTGCCGCCCGAAGCGCTTCCCGGCCAGCGCCGCCGCCGCGTCGCCCAGCCCCCACGCGAGCACCGACGCGATCACAAGGTACCGCTGCCCGAGCCATCCCCAGCAGACCGCGATCAGCGCCGCGAACATGAAGAACACGGCGACGAGGCTCCGCTTGATCTCGCCGGGCTTGCGCTCGATCAGGAGCTCCGAATAGCCAGGGATGCGCTCGGCGAGCGACAGGATCGGGAACACGATCGCGATGAACGCCGCGGCCGCGGCGGCGGACAGCCACCACGTCTCAAATTTGTAGACGAAGAGGAAGACAGACCCCAGCACGATGACGTGCAGCGTCTTTCGAAAGACCTCCCGGGGCATCGGCACAAAGCGGCGCAGCATAACCGCCGAAGCCGCGCAGGCGACGAAGTAGCCCACGAGCGCCGCAAACCCTCTCACCCATTCGGACAGCATGACTTCTCCCCCAGCGCCTCGAGATTCGCGGCGACGCGCGAGAACAGCGATTCGACAAACAGCAGCTCCTCGTCCTCGATGCCGCGCCGGACGAGTGCGTATAGCCTCTCATAGACGCCCGTGACCCTGTCGCCGATCGAGAGCCCCCTGTCCGTCAGGCAAATGCTGTACGCGCGCCGGTCCTCGACCCGCCGGACGCGCAGCACGAGTCCCTTCGCCTCGAGCGCGTCGATCGTGCGCGACACCGCGGCCTTTCCGATGTCGAGCAGTTCCGCGAGCTGCTCCTGCTGAAACGCGTCGCTGCCCGTCAGCAGGTGAAACAAAATGTCCCCCTCCGCGCCCGACAGGTCGAGCGGCTCGAGCTCCCCGTTGATCCTCTTCCGCGACGCGCGCAGTATCGCCTTCATGTCCAGCCAGATGTTGCGTATGGACAGCATAAAAACACCTCCGCCTTCGACCCATTATACCATAAACCGTTGATAAGTCAACCATTCGGCCGGGAGAAACCCCTCCCGGATGCGGAGGGGCTACTTCCCGAGATTTTGGCGAATCTCCCGATAGCGGCGCGTCGCCAGTTCGCTCGGCTCGCCCTTTCTGCAAAACGCGAACTTTGGAAGCCTCGGGTTGAAGCGCTCGACGACGACCTGGCCGTTTATGAGCTTCGATTCCAGCGCGTTCAGCGCCTCGAGGAACCGCGGATCATTTCGCGCGCTCAAGTAAAAGGACAGCACGTAGACGTACAGAAACAGGTTGTAATTCCCGAACGGATACTCCGGCCGCATGAACAGCGTGCCGATGCCGTAGTGACAGGGGCCGATCGGCCGCCGGATCATCCAGTGGTTCAGCAGGAATCCGACGGCCCGGTCGAGCGCGGGTTCTTCATTCAAAAACCGCGTGAACCGGAACGCGTTCAGCGCGTTCAGCGTCGGCCCCGGATTGGAAAACTCCGTCTCCGGGCCGCGCCCGAAGCTGAACTTGTTGCAGCGCCAGCCGCCGTCCGTGTACTGGATTTCGAGCAGGTGCGCGAAGGTCTTTTCGAGCCGGCCGTCGGACGCGTATCCCAGGCGGCACAGCGCGTCCGCGGCGTTGATCGTGTGGCACGGGTAGATCGCGCCGACCGGGGACAGCCGGAACCGCCCGTCCGCGCGCTGCGCGTTGAAGATGAGCTCGGCGACGCCCAGGAGCACCGGGTCGTCCGGCGGCATCCCGAGCTCCAGAAGAAGCAGAGCGCTTCCGAGCGTCGAAAACGGGTTGCCGACGAAGATCTTCCCGTCCTCCGTCGCCCAGAGGTCTGCGCCGTTGTCGTGCCGCCTCGCGAGGATCGCGTCCGCGTCCGATTGATACCGCTCCGGGATCGCCATATCCCCCACCTCCTCCCGCAGTATAGCACACGGAGGCCCGCTTGGGAAGCGGGGAATCGGTCATTTTCGCGCGCGCGGGCTCCGGTTGTAGGGCGAACAGCGCGGAAGCGTCGCCCCGTAGGTCCCGTAGGGGATGCGAAACTGCGGAATGCCGAACGCGTACGGCGCGATGTCGTACTGCTGGTAGTAGATCACGACCGCGTCCGGCGTCAGGTAGAAGCTGTTTTCGTCGAAGGTCTCCTCGGCGAGCTGAACCGCGTTCTCGAAATAGAGGTCGCTGTTTTGCCGAATCTCGCCCTGCACCGCCGCGATCAGGTCTGCACGGTAGTCCGGGTTCCCCGGAAACGCCGCGCGCAAAGCCAGCCTTTCGGCGCGGCTCAAATCCCAGGTGTCGCTCGAGCGCACGGTCGTTCCGTGCGCGCCGCCGGTATACTGGTACAGGTCGAGGTAGAGGCTCGCGAGGCACATCTGCGCGTAGGTCACCTCGAACGTGCGGAACACCTGGTACTCGTTGAACGGGTAGCCCTGCTCGACGCTGTCCCGGTATCCCTCGACCGCCTGCGGGTACATCTCCAGCGCGATCCTGCGCGCGAGGTGGTTCGCGCGGTTCCGGTAATACGCGTTGATCATCTGCGCGGTCACGGGATAGAGCGCCGAGGCGAAATGCGGGTAATGGATCGTGTATGTAAGCACCGTCGTATTCTCGTAGGCGAAGCTCTTGACGAGGGACTTTGTCTCCACGCCGATCTGTCCGTTCATAGAATCACCCCGTACCAGCGTATGCGGCGCGGGGCGAAGATTTCACAGGCCCCGGGCAAATTCCGCGGCGAGGTCGAGGTAAGCACTGATTTAATGAGGTGGTGGATTGCCGAGGCGATTTTTCGTCCCCAGGCGGAGCCAGAAGGGAGCCGTAGCAGCGCTACGGCGACCGGATGAGCGACAACGGCGTGCGATTCAAATTCATTTGAATCGCACGGTCGCGCAGCGACTTGGTTTCCCAAAGGGAAACCAACCTTGTG
>JAAYZL010000085.1 GCA_012514855.1 Clostridiales bacterium | reverse complement strand
TGTCCACCGGCCCGGGCGCGGAAAAGCTCGCGCAGGCGCTTCGCGAGGCGGGCGCCGACGAGGTCGTGCGCGCCTCCGACGGCCCCGGCGCGCGCGAGGCGCTGAAGGCGGGCGGCTTCGCGGCGGTGCTGATCGCCGAGGGGCCCGCGTCGCTCGCGGCGGAGCTGGCGGCAGCTTCGACGGCGGGCATACTCGCGCTCGTGCCCGAGGGCCGGTTTTCGGAGGCGCTTCCGGCGCTGACGCGGGCGGGCGTGTTCGCGCTTTCGCACCCGGCGCCGCGCGCGGCGTTGATCGAGGCCGTCCGCCACGCGGCCGCGCTCTACTTTCGGCTCAACGGGGCGGCGTCCGAAAACGAAAAGCTCCGCGGCAGGCTCAACGAGGAAAAGCTCGTCGGCCGCGCGAAGCTCGCGTTGGTCGAGTACCTGAACATGTCCGAGGCGCAGGCGCACCGCTACATCGAGAAGCAGGCGATGGACCGAAGAATTTCAAAGGCAGAGGTCGCGAGGAGCATTCTCGCGAACTACGGGGGATAAAAAACCACGCCGGGCGAAACGCCCGGCGAAGTCGGTTTTACCCCTCGCGGTCGAAGACCAGCACGCCGCCCTCGATCTCCATCACGAGCCTCCCGCCGCGAATCGTCAGGAAAGCGGTCACCCCCTCCACGGTCACGGCGGCCATATGCCCATCCATCGTCCAGGCGACGGTCACTGTCTCGTCCTCTCCCTCGGAGGTCATGGTAAACAACGCCTGTCCGTCGGCGCGCAGGTCAAACGTGGCCCCGAGGCCGACGGCGGCCATCGGCATGCCGACGCCCCCGACGAACATTTCGGAGCCGATCCAGATTCCGATAAAATCCTTCGCGGTGGCGTCGGTCGAAATCTCCGCAAGCGGCGCAGCCTCGACCGGCTCGCGCTCAAACACGACAATGAACCCCTCGGATTCCACGTAAAGCTTGCCGTCCAAGAGGGAGGCGGTCGACACACTCTTTCCGTCGTCGATCGAAATCGTGCCCGTCCCGTCCGCCGTCCAGGTGCCGCTCGTCTCCTCGCCGCTGGCGTGGAGCAAGGCCGTGCCGTCCCCGCGGATGTCCATCGTCGCCTCCATGCCCAGCATGCCGATGGGAAGCGTCGTCTCCCCCATCACGACCTCCGTGCCGTACCACATGCCGAGGAACTCCTGCTGCGCCGCCCCCGCCGCGGCGAAGGGAATTGTCAGAACCAGCGCGAGGAGAAGAGCCAGAACTGTCTTACGCATGTTGCACCTCCAATTAATTCATCCGATATTTAGTATATCAGGAATGGCGATTCCTGTCAATTTCCATTGAGCAGCCGGTAATCCGCAATGTACCGGTCCGCGAGCGACAGGATTTCCTCCCGGTGGATTCCCGCCGTGTAGTCCTCGATCGCGCAGACCCTCGCGCCGGCCGATTTCGCGCCCTGCATCGCGTACAGCGCGTCCTCGAACACCCAGCAATCGGAGATGTCCGCGCCGAGCCGGTCGGCGACGATCCGGAAGAACTCCGGCTCGCCCTTGTGGAGGCCGACCTCGTAGCCATCGGTGACGAACTCGAAGTGCTTCAACAGATCGAGCCGCGAAAGCGCCGCCGCGCACATCCCCCGGGGCGCCGCCGTCGCCACGCACAATTTGGCGCCGCCCGCCCGGAGCTCCTCGAGAAACGCGCCGACGCCGGGCTTTTCCCGCACGTCCAGCCGGTAGTGGCGCTCCATGCACTTTTCGAGCCCCGAGAGCACCTCCATGACGTCGAGCCCGCGCTCCTCGGCGACGCGCGCGATGAAGTGGCGGCTCGAGCCCATGAACAGGTCGTGGAGCGTCATCTGCTCCGGAATCTCCATGTCGTTCAGGATCATGTACTCGAGCGGGGTCAGCCGCCAGTAGCGCATCGAGTCGAGCAGCGTCCCGTCGCTGTCGAAGATCGCATACTTACAGTCGAATCGCATGCCATTTCCCCCCGTTATAGCGCCGGAGCATGAGCGCCATGCGCGTAATCATGTCGATCAGCGCCATGCACCAGGCGCCGACGAGCGCCATCTCTCCGTAGCCCATGCGCGTGCCGACGACGTAGATCGCGGCGAGCGACAGAAGCGGCCGCATGACGACGACGGTCAGCGTCATCGCCACCGCCACGTAGAACGTGTCGCCCGCGCCGCGCAGCGCGCCGGAGTTGACGACGGCCGAGGTCTGGAACGGCTGCATGATGCCCACGATGATCATGAGCCGCGTCGCGAGCGCGCGCACGTACGCGGCGTTCGCGGTGTCCTCATAGATGAACAATCCGACCAGAGGGCCGCGCAGGCTGATGACGATCGCCGCGAGGCACAGCGCCGCGATCAGCGCGAACCGCTGCGCGATCTTGCCGTACAAATGCGCGTGGTCGGGCCGGCCCCTGCCCAGCGACTGCCCGACGAGCGACGTGCCCGCGATGCCGATGCCGTCGCCGAACGAGAACGAGATCGACAAAAACTGCATCGCGATGTTGTGCGCGGCGTACGGGTCGGTGCCCAGCCCCGCGACGATGCGCGCGTACGCGAAGAAGCCGAGCCGTATGCAGATCTGCTCGAGCAGCGCGCTCTTTCCGACCTTCGAAACCGAGCGCAGCGTCTCGCCGTCGAGCCTCCAGGAATCCCGGAACGACAGGCTCAGGAACGCGCCGGCCCGATCCCTGTGAAACAGCGAGAGCACGCTCAGGACAAAGCCGACGCACAGGCCGATGACGGTCGCGATCGCCGCGCCGCGCACGCCGAGCCTCGGGAACGGGCCGATGCCGTTGATCAAAAGCGCGTTGAACACCACGTTGACGAGGTTCGAGGCGAGGTTCACATAGAACGTCAGCTTTGTGTTGCCGACGCCGCGCTGCGCCGCGCAGATGCACATCGACAGCGCGTTGACCGGCACGGACAGCATCAGAATGCGGAAATACGCCGTCGCGTCCTCGAGCGTGCGGCCCTCTTCGCCTCCCGCGAGGCGCATGAACCGCTCCGAGAGCGGGTACCCGAGCAGCATGATCGCCGCGATCAGGATCAGCGCGACGACGATGGCGTTTCGAAGCGTCAGATTCGCGTCGGCGCGCCTGCCCTCGCCCCGCCTGCGCGCGACGATCGCCGTGACGCCGGTGTTGAGCGCCACGAAGATGCACAAGAGCAGCATCCGGGGCTGCGTCACCAGCCCGACCGCCGCGATCGCGTCGGTTCCGACGGTCGAGACCATCGCCGTGTCCGCCATGCTGATCGTGCTCATCAGCGCCATCTCGAGCACCGACGGAAGCGCGATCCGGGTCATCGTGCGGTATGCCTCGCGCGTGCCGGGGAGCTCGCCCCGCCGCATCGACTGGGGAACCATGCCCTCCGCACCGAAAAACCTGCCGAGCCCGACCATGTGTGCAATTCTCCTTGCTTCGTCTATTCCGTAAGCGCCTTCTCTGCGGCCAAGAGCACCGCGCCCGGGCCGCCGCCCTCGGCAAATTCGGGCCTCCCGCCGCCCTTGCCGCCCGACGACCGGAGCAGCTTCCCCACGTCGATATCGACGTCCGCCGAGCGCGCGAACACGAACAGGTTCGCCTCGCCCGCGTCGGCCGCGAGCAGCGCCAGGACGCCGCCCTCCGCGATCAGCCTCGCGGCGAGCTCCCGGAGCAACTGCGCGTCCGCTTCGAGCTTTTTCGCGACGAGCCGCGCGCCGGACGAGAGAATCCGCGCGTCCCGAAGCATTTGGGGAATTTCGGAAAACAGCCTTTCGCGCCGGAGCGCACCGAGCTCGCGCGATGTCTCCCGGAGCTGATCCTTAAGCGCCGCGACCGCGTCCGGCAGCCTGTCGACGGAGGTCGAAAACAGCCGCGCCGCCGCGCCCGCGAGGTCGTATTGCTTCTGATAGTCCCGGCACGCGCGCATGCCCGCGAGGAACGAGACGCGCATCTTGCCCTTGCTCGGGCGCGCGTCGGCGATTTTCAGCAGGCCGATCTGCCCGGTCGAGTTGACGTGCGTGCCGCCGCAGGCGACGCACTCGAAGTCCCCGATCATGACGACGCGCACGTGGCGCTCGACCGCCGGGGGCTTGCGAAGCGGCATGCCGCGCAGCGCGTCCGCGTCCGGGAAGCTGCATACGACCGGAACGTCCAGTTGGATTTTTTCGTTTACGTCGAGCTCGAGGCTTCGGATCGCCTCGTCGGAAATGCGCATTTCCCCGCCGGGGAGCTCGACGTCGATCGTCGAGAACTCCGCGCCCAGGTGCAGCCCGATCACGTGCCCGCGAAGCTGCCGGAAGATCGCCCCGGCCAGCATGTGCTCGCCCGAGTGCTGCTGCATGTGGTCGAACCGGCGCGCCCAGTCGATCGCGCCGCGGACGGCCTCCCCCGGAGCGAGCTCTGCGTCCACCTCGTGCCACACCTCGCCCGCGCCGTCGGCGAACACGTCGAGCACGCGCGCGCCGTTCAGCGCGCCCGTGTCGAACGGCTGCCCGCCGGAGGTCGGGTAAAACGCGGAGCGGTCGAGCCGGACGAGCGCCTTCCCGTCCGCCTCGCGGCATTCCAGAACGACGGCGTCGAATGCCGTCAGCCAGGCGTCCCCATAGTACAGCCGCTCGGTCATGCTCTCACCCCTCTTCCTATCTTAGCGCATGCAATATGAATAATCAAGCGAACTTCCGGGAAAACTATGTTTGTAAAACTTATGTTAAATCAAATCCGGGGTATTGACTTTCCCTGACCAATGCGCTACAATACAATTGACGAAAGTCAAAGATGGTCTATAAACATACGAGGAGGTATTTTATATGAGCAGTTTGATCCCGTATCGCTTCCGCAACTCCCTCTCCCGCCCGGAGACAGGCGCGCTGTTTGACGACTTCTTCCGCCCGTTCTTCATGGGCGGCGGCAGCTTCCCGACCGCGTTCAACGTGGACGTGAAGGATGAGGGCGACAAGTTCGTGCTGGAGGCGGACCTGCCGGGCGTCAAGCGCGAAGGCGTGAACATCGACTTGAACGACGGCGTGCTCACCATCAGCGCGGAGTGGTCGAGCGAGAAGAAGGAGGAGAAGGGCAAGGACTACATCGTCAACGAGCGCCGCTCGGGCAGGGCCTCCCGCTCCTTCACGCTGGAAAACGTCAAGGAGGATGAAATTTCCGCCGAGTACAAGGACGGCGTCCTCAGGCTCGTGATGCCCAAGATCACACAAACCGAAAAGGCCCCCAGGAGGATCGAAATCCAGTGACGG
Source organism: Clostridiales bacterium (assembly GCA_012514855.1). The sequence goes on along the minus strand of JAAYZL010000085.1, from coordinate 186 downwards.
CGGTCCCAACCCTCTGAGGACAAAACTCGCAGGGCCCGCGCTTCGAAAGAGGCGCGGGCCTAGGTAAGCGATGATTAAAGAACGCGTGTGATGGCAAGCTGAATTTTCGTCAGATTGGGCTTGCAGAATTCGCAGGAATAGCAGCGCTATTTCAAGAATTCAGCAGGCCCGGGATGGCGGAAATGC
>JAAYZL010000529.1 GCA_012514855.1 Clostridiales bacterium | reverse complement strand
CGGCGGGGCATATACGGAATTACCACGCCGACAAACACGGTATGAGGGTTTAGCAATCCGCGAAGCGGATTGCGGGTCGGCGGGGCATATACGGAATTACCACGCCGACAAACACGGTATAGGGAGGTGAAGAAGATGAAACTTCGCAAACACGAAATCCTGAACAACCGCGCCGCGTGGCTGAAAAAGGGCTACACCTTGCCCGCGTTCGACATGGGCGCCGTCGCGCGCGCGACGCACGATTCGCCCGAGTGGGTGCACTTCGGCGCGGGCAACATCTTCCGCGCGTTCGTCGCCGAGGTGCAGCAGCAGATGCTGAACGAGGGCAAGGAACACAAGGGCATCGTCGTCGCCGAGGGCTACGACTGCGAGATCATCGACAGGGCGTACCGGCCGTTCGACAACCTGTGCCTGTCGGTCACGCTGAAGTCCGAGGGCTCGATTTTGAAGACCGTCGTCGGGAGCGTCGTGGAGTCGCTGAAGATGGACCCCGCGTCCGAGGACTGGGCAAGGCTTAAGTCGATCTTCGAGAATCCGTCGCTGAAAATGGCGAGCTTCACGATCACCGAAAAGGGCTACAACATCAAGTCCACCGACGGCGAGGTGTTCCCGTTCGTCGAAGCGGACTTCGCCGCGGGCCCGGAGCGCGTCGGGAGCTATATCGGCAAGGTCGCGGCGCTGCTCCACGCGCGGTTCAGGGCCGGGGAGCTCCCGGTCTCGCTCGTGAGCATGGACAACTGCTCGCACAACGGAACGCGCCTCCACGACGCCGTTAACGCGTTCGCCGCGGAGTGGGCGAAGCGCGGTCTCGCCGAAGCCGGATTCGCCGCATACGTCGAAAACCGCGAAAAGGTCGGCTTCCCGTGGAGCATGATCGACAAGATCACGCCGCGCCCGGACGCCAAGGTCATCGAGATGCTCAAAAAAGACGACTTCGAGGACACGGAGTCGGTGAAGACCTCGAAGGGCACGTTCGTCGCGCCGTTCGTCAACGCGGAAGAGACGCAGTACCTCATCGTCGAGGACTGGTTCCCGAACGGCCGCCCGAACATCGACGCCGCGCGGGGCGTACTGTTCACCGAGCGCGAGACCGTCGACAAGGTCGAGCGCATGAAGGTCTGCACGTGCCTCAACCCGCTGCACACGGCGCTCGCGGTGTTCGGCTGCCTGCTCGGGTACACGCTGATCTCCGACGAGATGAAGGACAGGGAGCTCAGGAAGCTCGTCGAGGTCATCGGCTATAAGGAGGGCCTGCCGGTCGTCGTCGACCCCGGCGTGCTCGACCCGCGCGAATTCATCGACACGGTCGTCAACGTGCGCATCCCGAACGTGTTCATGCCGGACACGCCGCAGCGCATCGCGACCGACACGTCGCAGAAGCTCGCGATCCGCTTCGGCGAGACGATCAAGGCGTATCAAAAGCGCCCCGACCTGTCCGTCTCCGACCTGAAGATCATCCCGCTGGTGTTCGCCGGCTGGCTTCGCTACGTGATGGGCGTCGACGATAACGGCAACGCGTTTCAACCCAGCGACGACCCGATGCTCGACCGGATGAAGGAAGCGCTTTCCGGCATCCGGCTCGGCGACAAGGGGCCGTTCGCGGACAAGCTCCGCCCGATCTTCGCGAACAGCCGCATCTTCGGCGTCGACCTCTACGAGGCGGGCCTCGGCGAGCTGGCCGAGGCGTATTTCGCAGAACTCGTGGCCGGCCCCGGCGCGGTCCGGAAAACGCTTCAAAAATATCTCGCGTAAAAACCATCCGGAGGGGATATCCCATGCTCGTACTCGCGCTTGAGTCCAGCACCAGTTCCGCGAAGGCGCTGCTCTACGATTCAGAAAAGGGCGTCGTCGCGATGGAATCCAGCCCCTACGACCCCT
>JAAYZL010000528.1 GCA_012514855.1 Clostridiales bacterium | reverse complement strand
GCTCAAGCGCATACCGGTTGTCCTCGAACACCAGCTTTTTGATCGCGTAGATGGAGTCGATGACGTTCGGCACGCCCAGGATGTTGACGGAGGTGTAGTTGTTGCGCACGGCGCGCGTGTCGGTCACGTCGCGGCCGACGTCCAGCGGCCCGTTCATACAGGTCGAGGTGACCATCTCCGGCCATACCCTGTGCTGCCAGCGGTACTGGGCGTTTTTCAGGGCCACCAGCGCGTCGGCGGTGATGTTGACCTCCCGGCCGTACTCGGTCCAGAAGCCGTCAAAATCGGCGACGTTTTTTTCGATGCAGTTCCTGATGGCGCGCTGCATCGGCTGAATCAACACGATGCAATTCACGTCCTGATCCTGGTACTCGTTGCCCACCGAGCAGTACCATTGGCAGCCGCTGTAGCTGACGTTCCACGCGTCCTCCTCGGAGAAGCCGGAGAACAGCTCGCTTTCGCGCAGCACGTCGTAATTGACCAAGGTCGGGGTTCCGGCTCCGTGCCGGGCGACGACCTCGCAGGCGTAGCGGAAGTAGTCCGGATCCATGTCCACATGCCACATGACGCCCAGATGGTTGTAGCCGCCCAGCAGGTCGTACGCCTCCAGCGCCACCCAGCTGAGCTCGTTCGTGGCGTCGGACATATCCCGGTTCCTTCCGCCGAAGGCGAAATACGGCGCGCCGTACTTCAGGTACAGCTCCGCGATGAGGTTTCTCGCCTCGTCCCGGGCCAGCCGCCCGGCGTCGGCGTCCCGCCGGTACAGCTCGTACATGAACTGATCGAAGCGGCCGTAGCCGTTTCCATGGCCCGTCATGCGCTCGGCAATGACGTAGAACTGAATCCACTGGATTCCCTGCTCGAACGTCTGCGGCGCGCCGACGGCCAGCGCGTCGCAGTTGCGGGCGATGCGCTCGTAGAGCGCGCGCTGCCGCGGGTCGGCTTCCGAGTTGAGAAGCGCGCGCGCATGGTCGGCATGCCTCTGAATGTAGCGGATGATGGCCTCGACCACGAGCGCGCTGGCGCTCAGGTATTCGGCGCTGCGGCGATTCCCGTAGCGCTCGAACTTCTCGCGGTTTCGATGAATCTTGTCGAGAATGCCCGTCCAGCCGAGCGAAATGCCGATCCCGAGATCCGGGCAGGTGTGCGCCAGGCTGAAGCCGCCCGCGCCCACCTTGCGCGCCTCAAAGCCGAGCCTCTGGCACTCGTCCGGGTATTTGTAAAGGCGGGCTTCTTCAAGCTGCCAGTTCATTTCGGAGACGACCAGCTCGTCGGGGTGGATGATGGCGGGACTGTGATCCAGGAAGAAGGCGAAGTCCACGGCCCAGTTGTACTCCGAATACTCGAACTTGCCCACCTTGGAGGGCATCCGATCGGCATAGGGGAAGGGCATTCCGGTGTCCACGCGGCAGTTGTGGTCGCCGAAGGAGATGACCTGCTCCTTCGGCGGGGCCATTTCGCCCGTGGCGGGGGCAAACGCCTCGCATTCGCCGGACCAGTGGTAGACCAGGAACTCCGCGTTGGGCGCCAGGAGCTCCCGCTTTTTGCTCAGGGCAAGCTCTTTATACCGGTCTATGAGCGCCTGCATCCTTCTGTCGATGGGGAATTTCATGACACATACCTCCGTTTTTCGGAATTGCTGCCGCGGGAATTCAGCGGCGCTTGC
>JAAYZL010000527.1 GCA_012514855.1 Clostridiales bacterium | reverse complement strand
CGCGGCCAAGCCGAACCGGAGCGCCAGATACGCGAGCGCGCACACGGCGGCAATCCCGAGCGCCTTCAGAGCGTTCCCGATCAACGCGCTCCCGGCGGACGGGTAGACGCGGTCGGCCGAGACGAACACGAAGTCCGGGTAGGTTTCGGGCATCTCGGCCTCGAGCACCTGCCGGGCGCCCTCGGCGGACTCCGAGAGCGGCAGCCGCACCTCGAGCTGCGTGCCGGATTTGACGAGCTGATGCTCGATGCCGGCGGCGTTCAGCCATGTCCCAAAGTCGGCCGCGTCGTATTCCGCCCCCACGGAGAAGCGGACGATCGAGCCGCCGGCGAAGTCGACACCGGGATTCAGCCCGACGCCCAGAAGCTGCATGCCGAGCGCGACGACGATGACCGCGCCGGAGGCGATCTTGAAGGTCATAAAGCGCGCGGAAAGGCCGAGCTTGCGCTCGCGGCGGGGGCGCGCGTAGTATTTCCGATCCTCAAACCCGAGGTTGACGACGTTCTTCAGAAGGAAGCGCGCGACGGTCAGCGAAAGCACGAGCGCCGTCAGCGCGCCCGTCAGCAGCGCCTGCGCGAAGCTCCGGACGGCGCCCTCGCCGAGCCAGATCATAAGCCCCGCCGCGATGGACGCCGCGATACCCATGTCGAGCAGCGCCGGAATCGCGGCCCTGTCGCCGAACTTCAGCGCGTCCGGGGCCTTCCGGCCGGCGTCCAGCTCGTCGCGGAAGCTCTCGAGCAGCGCCAAATGCAGCGCGACCGCCGCGGCGAAGCCGAGTGCGAGCCCCGCGACGCTCGACAGCGACAGCATGATGTCCGGCAACTCGCAGAGGATCGCGAACGCGGCCAGCGCGCAGATCAGCAGCGACAGGGCCGCCGCCGCGCCCGGCAGCCGGTGGACGAGGATCAGCGCGACCATCGCGATCAACAGCGCCGCGATCCCGGCAATCGCGATGCCCCGGGCCGCGCCCTCGCCGAGCGTCGCGGAGATCGTCCGCACCTCGACCTTCTCGAGGTCCAGCGGCAGTTCGCCCGACTTCAATTGCAGCGCGAGCGCCTCGGCGCGATTCAGCGCGTCCTGGGCGGAGGTCGCCTGCGTGAACGGTATCTGGCCGACGCCGCCGTCGATCCTCTGGCCGATCGTCGGCGCGGAGACCTCCTCGCCGTCGAGGCGGATCGAGATCGACTGGTTGAGAAGCCGCGCGGTGGCATCGGCGAACTTCCTGGCACCCTCCGCGTTGAGCTGGAAGGCCAGCGCGTACGACTGCGCGTTCTCGTCGTACTGCGGCGCGGCGGCCTGTATGTCCTTCCCCTCGAGGATCACGCTGCCGTCCGGGTCCAGGAACTCGAGGCGCCCGCGCGCGCCGATCGCGTCCGCGATCGCCTCGTTGCCCTCGCCGGGAATCTCGGCCAGTATCCGGTCGTCCCCCAGGCGCCGGACGGTCGCCCCGGAAAGGCCCGCGCCCCCAAGCCGCGTTGAGATTAAGCGGACGGCCTCGTCCAGCCCCTCCGCCGCCGGGTCCAAAGCCCTGTACTCGACGGAAGCGCCGCCGCGGAGCTCCAGCCCGAGCGGGAGCACGTCCTCGTACCGGTTGAAGACGTACTTGAAGTCGCCGACCCGCATGCCGCACAGTGCCAGGTACACCGCGAACACGGCGACCAGCGCGACCAGCGCCAGCTTGATTTTGCTCCTGATTTTCGCCTGCATGCGCAAACCCTCCAACGGCCATGATAATCAGGACATAATTATAACCCTTGCGCCGAATCCGGTCAATAGATTAACCCAAATTGCCGCGATTTGCGCGGGTTTTTGTGCTATGCTGTCGCGGAAAGGCGGTGTTTGCCATGCGAATACGGTCCAATCCCCACACGCATACGTCGTTCTCCGACGGAAAGTGCGCGCCCGAGGAGGTCGTCCGGCGCGCGATCGGGCTCGGCTTCCGCTCGATCGGCATTTCCGACCACTCGGTGCAGCCGTTCGACGCGTTTTTTACGATCCCCGCCGAGCGCGAGGCGGAGTACCAAAACACGATCCGCGCGCTCGCCGATGCGCACCGCGACGCGATCCGCGTGTACCTGAGCGTCGAATTCGACGCGTTCGGGGGTGTTGCCGACCGGTCGGAGTACGACTACCTCCTGATGAGCGCGCACTACGTCGAGAGGGACGGCGAATATTCGCTCGTCGACTCGCCGCCGAACCGCGAGAAGCTGTTCCGGTTCCGCGACGAGGCGTTCTCGGGAGACGGGGTAAAGCTCGCCGTCCGGTTCTACGAGATGCTCTCCGAGGCGGTGCTGCGCGTCCGGCCGGACATCATGGGGCACTTCGACACGATCAAGCGGTTCAACCGCTTTGGCGCGCTCTACGATGAGGCATCCCCGAAGCTCCACCGCGCGCGGCTCGACGCGCTCGAGTGCGTCTGCGAGAGCGGCGCGCTGCTCGAGATCAACACCGGCGGCCTCGCGCGCGGCTATATCGACGAGCCGTACCCCTCCCGGGCGCTGTGGCGGCGCTTTCGGGAGCTCGGCGGGCGCGCGATCCTCGGCTCCGACAGCCACCACCCGGACACGCTGAACTTCGGGTTCGACACGATGCGCGACTATATGATCGAGGAGGGATTTTCGTCGGTCGTCGAGCTCGGCGGGGCGAACGAGCCGCTTTTTGTCGAGCGGGCGCTGCGATAAAGGGCCGTCTGAGCCATTTCTTTATGGAGCATATAGGTTCCTTTATGTTTTCTTTATTGCAGCCGTATCTTAATTACATATAATTGAAAATTAGAAGGCGGCGTTTCGCCGGAAACGCCGCCACAAATTATGTCTGGAGGTATGCGTATGTTCTGGGTCTACGCCGCGCTGGTCGTATCGGTTGCTTCCTTTTTCGTCGCCGCCTACTTCTACCAGTGGGTCAAAAAACTCCCCACGGCGAACAAGCGCCTGGAAGAGGTCGGAAAGCTCGTCCGCGACGGCGCGTACACGTTCCTGAAGCGCGAATACCGCATCCTCGCGCTGTTCTCGGTGCCGGTCGTAGTGCTGATCCTTCTTTTCCTGCCGCATCCGATCTGGAGCGCGGAGGGCGGCTCGACGAACGTCCTGATGGCGATCGCCTACCTGTTCGGCACGGTGCTCTCCGCGTCGGCGGGCTACGTGGGCATCTCGATCGCGACGATCGCGAACATGAAGTCGGCGAGCGCGGCGCGCGAATCGATCCAGAAGTCGTTCATGGCGGGCTTCCGCGGCGGCGCGGTCATGGGCATGGCGGTCGTGGGCACCTCGCTTATGGGCGCGGCGCTCGTGTACCTGGTCTCCGGCAGCGCCGACGTCGTGATGGCGTTCTCGTTCGGCGCGAGCTCGCTGGCGCTGTTTGCGAAGGCCGGCGGCGGCATCTTCACGAAGACCGCCGACATCGCGGCCGACCTGACCGGCAAGGTTGAGCTCGGCATCCCCGAGGACGACCCGCGCAACCCGGCCGTCATCGCCGACAACGT
>JAAYZL010000084.1 GCA_012514855.1 Clostridiales bacterium | reverse complement strand
AATCTCCGTCGTTCGTTGTCCGAATTAATCCGACTACGTGATTTCCTTACTGGACAATTTCGGATAGTAAAGGCTAAAATTGGTTGCTTAGCTGTCCGCAGACAAAATCCGCAGCAGACTCCGCGTCAAGGGAAAAAAGCCCTCACCATCCACAGGACGGTGAGGGGATGCCTGGCAACTGATATGAAAATACCCCCGAAGTGGTCACTACACGTCGATCTTTTCCTACTTCTCTTTCATCTGCTCGAGTGACTACATCGAGCACGGGAAGCCCCATCAGGCCGGCGTTTTCTACCACGGAGATGCCCTCGTTCGCGATGTAGTAGCAGACAGGTGCGGTTTGAAAGACCATCGCCTAGGCGCCAAGCGCTTAATCGAGAAGCGTCGCAAACCATTCGCTACAAGGAATGATCCTTCAGATCTGGCTTAATGGTTTTTCCGTCCGCATCTAAGCCAATTCGTCGGTCAGCGTGGACAGCCTGATCTGCGTTGAACCTAAGGGCAACTGCGGAAGCGACAACGTGAGCTCTCCGTCCGGGCCGGTCGTGGCCTTTATCACCTCGATCGATCCGTCGGCCATCCGGCAGGTGACGGACACGTCCGTCAGCGGCTGGCCGTAGAGCCGGAGCGTCAGTTCCACCGGGCCCGGGAGCTCGACCGGCTGTGCGACCCCTGCCTCGTCTACCTTGACGGCGGAGAGGTTCACGGCTACGGGCAGCGTCCGCGCGGAGGCCCCTTCTGCCAACTCCATGCCGTCCGGCTTCTCGACTTCGACTTCGAGCCTGATTCCATCGTACGTCCCCTCGGGCGCCGCGGGATCGACATTGAAGTCCGCCTGCACGCCAGTGTCCGCGTTCAAAAGGTAGAGCATCTCGCCGGGCAATGTCCCTTCTGTTGTTTCGCGGTACTTCTGATAGGCCGCCTCGAGGAACGCGAGCGCCTCGGGAGGCGCGATCATCTGCTCCCCGAGTGTCCAGTTCAGGAAGCCATGGAAGAGCTTGAACACTTCCTCGTAGAGCGCCGAGTCGAGCACGACGAAGTCACCGAGTCGCGTGGTCTTGAACGCGAACACGCCGTCCTTCACGATGCCTCCCGACAGCATGTACTTGCCATTCTCAAAGCCCAGCACCAGCAGCGGCAGGCCCTCGTAGCGCTCGTCGACCGGGATTCTGACCTCGAGCGTGCCCACGTACGGGGACTCGCCGTTCGGCACGGACAGCCGGATGCCGTACGCCAGCACGAGCGCATCGCTTGTGAGCGCATGGCGGATCCGCTCGCTGAGCAGGTCGAGCACCTCTTGGTTGAGCAGGGTGAGATTTGTGACGCTGAGCGCCGCATCGCGGTGGATCTGCCCGATCACGATCACGCCCGTCAGCGGGTCGATCAGCGTGCGCGGGATGTAGTGCTCGAGCCGGAACAGGTTCTTCCAGTAGAGCCTGCCGTACAGCGAGGCGATATTCACGCGGCCCGGCACGTTAATCGTCAGTGGGTCGCCCTTTATGCCGACGCCCGCCAGCGCCCGGATGCGGAGGTCATCCGCGAAGATCGTGCCGCCGGTCATAAAGCCATCCGCCTCGATGTCAACGTAGTCGCCGCCGATGCGCCTGACATTGAGGTTCGCGGATCTGTTGTGCAGGTAGATATTCTTTCCCTTCAAGACGATCGAGGCGACGTGAATGTCGAGCCGATCGCTCTTTGAACCGATGTTCCCGCTCGCGCGCAGGTTCAGCGCGCCGGCGAAGATGTTGGGCGCCCCGCTTCCGGATGTCACCTTCCCCTTGACAGTGAGGTTGACGTTTTCGCCGATCACGCTGTCGATCACGAGCGACCGGTCGTTCTCGATGTAGACGTTCGCGCCGATCGCAGTCAGGTTTGCAACGGAGATGCGGATCGGGCGCTTCGCCATGCCGACGTTGCCCATAGCGGTGCGGATCGACAGGCTGCTTGCAACGATGTCGCGCCCCTTCGCACCGGCCGCGAGGATGTCGCCAAGCGCGCTGATCGCCACGCTCTCGGCCTTGATCGGCAGGAGGTTCATGCCGCCGGTGCTCTCGATGTCCACGGTGTCCAGCGTCGGGTCGCCGACGGTCAGCGAGACGGTTCCGTCGACCAGCATGCCGAGCGCATTCGCGGAGCTTCCGATGGAGCCGAGCGCTGCGATCGTCAGATTGCCGCCGACCTCGATCGAATCGGTCGAGTTCATGGCGAGGGAGAGCGCATTGTACGTCTCCATTTGCAGTAGCGACGCTTGCATCCAGAGGTTTGCGGCGGCATGCTGGAGGTCGTCCGCGTGCTGCCTCACGAGCGCGATCTCGGCATTGATGCCGTCGAGCACGCTTTGCTTGCCATCGAGCTTCAGCTGCGCGGCGTCCACCTTCGCCTGTTGCGCTGCGGCCTTCAGCTCTAGCGCCGCGATCTGCGCGGGCGTCGCGTTGGGATTGAGCCTGAGTTGGTCAAGCTTGTTGTTCAACACCGCGAGCGAGGCCTGCGCCGCGTTGAACTGCGCCTGCGCCTGCTGGACGGCTCGTTCTGCGGCGGCCTTTCCGAGCTTCTCGGGCAATTTTCCGTCGTCGGCCGCGTAAGCCCTGACCGCATCCGCCTCCGCCTGCGCGCGCTCGGCCGCGCTGACCGCCTCAAGGGCGTCGCGCAGCGCGTCGTTCGCGTCCACGACCTTCTGGCCGTCGTCTTCGTCGGTGATGTGGCCGGGCACGGTCAGCACCGCGTCCGCGCCGGTCTTGATCTTCTTCACGATCAGGTCGCCGGTCAGTTCCGTCACGTACGCGGAACCCGAAGCGAACGCAGTCAGCGTGCCGCCGGTCGTCGCGTCGGTTTCGATCAGTATCGGGGATTCGGGGGTTCCGATGTCGCCGCCGAGCGCCTCGAGTCCAATGCTCTGGCCGACGACCTGCTCCCCTCGCCCGAGGCGGTTGCCCGCGACGAGAGAGCCCTGCGCGGCGATCCAGGCGTCGCCGCCTGCGTGCACCGGCCCGATGATGAGATCCGCTCCGAGGTCGGAGTTCGAGAGATCGACGTCCCCGACCGCGTCCGCGTTGACCTGGCCGCTGGCGGTGTCCGCGAAGAGCACGAGATCCGCGCGGTCGCGTATGTTGATGTCCCCTTCGGCGCGCGCGTATGTCACGCGGCCGACGTTGATCTCGAGGTAGTCGCCGTTCGTGCCGATCGTGCCGGTGTCGGAGGTCAGGTATGCGTCTCCGCCGGCTACGATGTTCGGGGAAGTCTCGGAATCCTCGCGCACGTCGTAGATCGTGCCGGGCGCGGACAGCGAGACGTCGCCGCCCGCTTGGATGGTGCCGAGGCCGAAGTCTCCGGTCGCCTCCGCGAGGTAGACCCCTCCGCCCGCCACGGCGTCGAGCCGGGTCGCCTCCGCCGGGTAGTCGACGCGCAGCCAGTCGTACTGCACCGCGATGTCGGCGACCCACTCGGTGACCGGGTTCCCGAGCGCGTCGAGCACGGGCTTGACGACCTCGTGCATCACGGGGTT
>JAAYZL010000083.1 GCA_012514855.1 Clostridiales bacterium | reverse complement strand
GGCGGCGCTGGCCGGCGCGATTCTCGCCGCGATCTACTCCTTCCTGCTGACCGTGCCCATGTACGAGGCGACCGCGAAGCTCTATGTTCTGAACGCCGGGGATTCGGCGGTCAATCTGGCGGATCTGCAGATCGGCACCTACCTGGCATCCGACTATCAGGAGGTGTTTTCGACCTGGGAAGTCCACCAGATCGTCGTCGAAAACCTCGGACTTTCGTACTCCCCCCGCAAAATGCAGGGAATGCTGTCGATCAGCAACCCGAAGGACACGCGGATTTTGCACATCAAGGTCACCAACTCCTCCCCCGCCGAGGCGGCGGCAATCGCGAACGAATATGCGAGCGTCGCCCGGAAATTCATCTCCGAGAAGATGTCCACGGAGCAGCCGAACGTGCTGTCCGTCGCGCTTCAGCCGACCTCCCCGTCCAGCCCGAACAAATCCCGCAACATCATGATCGGGTTTGTGCTGGGGGCGATGCTGGCGTGCGCGGTGTTCGTCGTGCAGTTCCTGATGGACGACCGCGTCCGTACGGCGGACGACATCGAGCGATACATCGGCCTTCCCACGCTCGCGATCGTCCCGGAGCAGGAACTGCGCGCGGTGGCGCAGAAACCCAGGCGGACGGAGAGGGGCGACCGGGAATGAAGATCATGCAGTTCAAGCGGTTTGAGAAGCTCGATTACGCCGGCAACGAGGCGATCAATACGCTGTGCACAAACCTGTCGTTTGCGGGCAGTGAGGTCAAGCGGATCATGTTCACCAGCGCCCACGTCGCGGAGGGCAAGAGCTTCCTCGCAATGCAGGTGATGCGAACGATCGGCAAGATGGGACGCAGCGTCGTGCTCGTTGACGCCGACCTGCGCCGCTCGGTGCTGGTCAGTCGGTACGGCGCGCAGGCCGAAGGGGAGGCGCAGGGCCTCGCGCACTTCCTCGCCGGGCTCACGGAGATGGAGAACATCGTCTACCGCACGAACCTCCCCGGCGCGTGCCTGATTCCCATCGGGAGGGATGTCGCCAACCCGCTGCCGCTTTTGAACTCCAACCGCTTTCCGGTCCTCTTGGACAGGCTCGCGCAGGCGTTTGACGTGGTGCTCATTGATTCGCCGCCGGTCGGGATGGTGATCGACGCGGCGCAGATTGCGAAGCACTGCGACGGCGTGGTGTTTGCGGTCGAGTTCAACAGCACCCGCCGCCACGAGTTGAAGGAGGCGCGCCATCAGATCGAGCAGAGCGGTTGCCCGATCCTCGGGTGCGTGATCAACAAGGTATCCTTTGACAGCTACAGCGCCAAGCGCTACTACAACAAGACCTATTATTCGCACTACAACAGCGAATACCATCGCAAGCCCGAGAGGGCGGCCGACAGCCGCAGGAAATAGAGCGGGCGATGTTCGTCGATCTTCACCAGCATCTTGTCCACGGGATGGACGACGGGGCGTCCTCCTTCGAGGAGACCGCGGATATGCTCCGCGCGGCGCACCGGGATGGCATTCGGCACGTCTTTGCGACGCCGCATATCCATCCGGGACGCGAGCCGTTCCCCGTTGCCCGGTATCGCGAAAACCTCCGGATGGCGCAGGATCTTCTGAAGAGAGAGCGCATTCCGATGGCGCTCTATTCCGGTTCGGAGGTTCTGTACACGGAGGAGACTGTCCGCCTGCTCGGGGAAGGGCATGTGCCGACGCTCGGGGGCACGCCGTTTCTGTTGGTCGAGTTCCCAACCGCGGCCTCCGTCGATCGCATGTTGGCTGCGGGAAGAAGGCTCAACAACGCGGGTTATGTCCCGATCTATGTGCATATCGAGCGGTACGGTTGCCTGAAGACAGTCAAGGACGTACGAAAGCTCAAATCGCTCCCCGAAGTCCGGCTGCAGGTCAACGCAGGAACGCTGCTGCGAAAGCGCGGGGTCTTCCGGAGCCTCTTTCTCAACAGCCTCTTTCGGGAGGACCTGGTCGACTATGTCGCGACGGACGCGCACGACGTGCGATCGCGCCCGACGTCCATGCAGGCGGCTTTTCAGGTTCTGACGGATAAGTACGGGAAAGCCTTCGCCGAGAGACTGACCTGCCGCAATCAGGCGGAGATTCTGGAAGCGATGCGGCAAGGGGCGCAGTGACAATGCCAGGAAGCCGTCCTGTTTGGGAGGATTCCTTGGAGTGAAGTATTGTATCGTTAGATACTTACAATAAATCGACCCGAATCACCCATATTTTTGTGCAGGACATATAAACGGCATCGCAGGTGCGGCGCAGCAAATATGAAGGCATATGAAAATATACGGTCACCCCTCCGGCCTGGTTGAGGGT
>JAAYZL010000526.1 GCA_012514855.1 Clostridiales bacterium | reverse complement strand
CTGCTCTTGGGCCTCCCGACGCTCCGGCTCTCCGGAACCTACCTCTCGATCGTGACGCTCGGCTTCTGCGAGGTCGTGCAGATGATCCTGAAGCAGTGGGAGTCCGTGACGTTCGGAAACTACGGCGTCAGGAACATCCCGAAGCCGGAGCTGTTCGGCCACACGTTCAATCTGCAGAACGGCGGGTTCTACCAGATCATACTCGCGCTCGCGGTCCTAACGGCGATCGGCTGCCTCGCGGTCAAGAACTCAAAGACCGGCCGCGCGTTCCTCGCGATCAAGAACGACGAGCTCGCCGCGACCATGATGGGCATCCGGACCTCGCGCTACAAGATTCTCGCGTTCGTGATCTCCGCGTTCATCACCGGCATCGCGGGCGGGTTCTACTCGGTCATCAACAACGGCTACATCGAGCCGACGAACTTCGTGTTCAACATCTCGGTGCTGATCATCAGCGTCGTCATCGTCGGCGGCCTCGGAACCATCCGCGGCATGGTGTTCGGCGCGGCGCTCTTGCTCCTGTTCCCGGAGGTGTTCCGCGGGCTCAACGAGTGGCGCTTCGTGATCTACGGCGTGCTGCTGGTCCTGATGATGCAGTTCCGCCCGCAGGGCGCGCTCGGCTGGCAGTCGACGCTCCCGTTCAGGCTGTCCCGAAGCACGAAGCGCGAGCTCGAGGCGCGCGGACTTAACGAAGGCAAAGGAGCGTAGGCCATGGGATTTTTGAACGTCGAAACCATCACCATGCAGTTCGGCGGCCTGCGCGCCGTCGACAACGTCAGCTTCCGCGTCGAACAGGGGGAGATCGTCAGCCTCATCGGGCCGAACGGCGCGGGCAAGACGACGGTGTTCAACATGCTGACCGGCGTCTACCGCATCACCGGCGGCACGATGGAGTTTTTGGGCGAAAGGCTCGAGGGCAAGATGCCGCAGGACATCGTAAAGCTCGGCATCGCGCGCACGTTCCAGAACCTCCGGCTGTTCTCGAAGATGCGCGTCATCGAGAACGTATTGGTCGGCATGCACGTCAACACGCGCTACTCGTTCTTCGGCGGCCTCTTCCGCTCCGCGGGCTTCCGCAGGGAGGAGAGCCGGAAGGCCGTCCGCGCGGTCGAGATTTTGAAGAGCATCGGCCTGCTCAAGCACCTGAACAGCTACGCCGAGAGCCTCCCCTACGGCGAGCAGCGCAAGGTCGAGATCGCGCGCGCGATGGCGACGGACGCAAAGCTCCTGCTGCTCGACGAGCCCGCCGCGGGCATGAACCCGGCGGAGACCGAGGAGCTTCTGCGCTTCATCCGGCAGCTTCGCGACGAGGGGTACACGATCCTGCTGATCGAGCACGACATGAACGTGGTCATGAACATCTCCGACCGCATCTACGTGCTCGACCACGGGCGGCTGATCGCGGAGGGGCTTCCCGAGGACATCGCCAACAACAGGGACGTCATCGACGCGTACCTGGGAGGGGAGCGCAAGAAGCATGCTGAAAATTGAGAACCTGAACGTCTCCTACGGCCCGATCCACGCGCTGAAGGGCATCGACATCGAGGTCGCCGAGGGCGAGATCGTGACCTTGATCGGCTCGAACGGCGCCGGGAAGTCGACGACGCTCGGCGCGGTCACCGGCCTCGTCAAGGCGTCCTCCGGCTCGATCTCGTTCCGCGACAAGCCGATCACGAACATGGCGCCGTACAGGATCGTCGAGATGGGCATCAGCCTCTCCCCCGAGGGGCGCGAGGTGTTCCCGGCGCTGACGGTGCGCGAAAACCTGCTGCTCGGGGCGTTTTCGAGGACGGACAAGGGCGCGATCGACCAGTCGTTCGACCGCGTATACGAGCTGTTTCCGCGGCTCAGGGAGCGCGTCGCGCAGACTGCGGGCACGCTCTCCGGCGGCGAGCAGCAGATGCTCGCGATCGGCCGCGCGCTGATGAGCGAGCCGACGCTGCTGCTGCTCGACGAGCCGTCGATGGGCCTCGCGCCGAACCTCGTGCTGTTGATCTTCGACCTGATCGAGTCGATCAACCGGCAGGGCACGACGATCCTCCTGATCGAGCAGAACGCGAACATGGCGCTGTCGATCGCGAACCGCGCCTATGTGCTCGAGACCGGCCGCATCGCGATTTCCGGCGCCGCGGCGGAGCTCGCGCTCGACCCGCGCGTCAAAAACGCGTACCTGGGCGGAAAGGGCGCCGCGAGCAAGGCGCATTAGTGTGCTCTGACACAGCCAATCCTTCGTTTTCGCGCGGATCTTTTCCCGCCCGGCTGTGTCGCTCTCCGCTCAACGTAGGCCCCCTGCTACGCTTCGCTCCGGCTCCTTGCCGGACGAAAAAATCTCGCGCGCGAAATCCAAAGGTTCGACTGCGTCAGAACACTTGAAAAGGAGCGGACATCCATGAAGAAGATCATCAACCATCCCAATCGGGTCGTCACCGAGATGCTCTCGGGCCTCGCGAAGGCCAATCCGGACGTCGTGTACCTGGGCGAGGGCGTCGAGGTCATCGCGCGCAGGCAGAAGAAGGACGGCAAGGTCGGCGTCATCTCCGGCGGCGGCAGCGGCCACGAGCCGGCGCACGCGGGCTACGTGGGCTACGGCATGCTCGACGCGGCGGTCGCCGGCAACGTGTTCGCGTCCCCGTCGCCCGACCGCATCATCGAGGGCGTCAAGGCCGCGGACGGCGGCGCGGGCGTGCTGATGGTCGTCAAGAACTACTCCGGCGACATCATGAACTTCCAGATGGCGGGCGAGCTCGCCGAGTTCGAGGGCGTCGCCACCGACTTCGTCGTCGTCAAGGACGACGTGGCCGTCCCGGACAGCACCTATTCGACCGGCAGGCGCGGCATCGCGGGCACGGTGTTCGTGCACAAGGTCGCGGGCGCGGCGGCGGAAATGGGAAAGAGCCTGCCGGAGGTCAAGGCCGCGGCGGAGAAGGCCATCGAGAACATCCGCACGATGGGCATGGCGATGACGCCGTGCGTGCTGCCGGGCGTCGGAAAGCCGGGATTTCATCTGGCCGAGACCGAGGTCGAGATCGGCATGGGCATCCACGGCGAGCCGGGCATCAACCGCGAGGAGATCACGCCCGCGAAGGAACTCGCCGAAAAGCTGCTGAAAAAGATCTTCGACGACTGCGACTACGCGGGCAGCGAGGTCGCCGTCATGGTCAACGGACTCGGCGGGACGCCCTTGATGGAGCTCTACATCCTCTACAACGAGGTCGAAAAGGTTCTCGCATCGAAGGGCATCAAAATCCACAGGGCGTACGTCGGCAACTACATGACGTCGCTCGAGATGGCCGGCGCGTCGGTGACGCTGTTCAAGCTCGACGAGGAGCTCAAGGGCTATCTGGACTTCCCGAGCGCGGCCCCGGCCTTCAAGCAGTAGAGAGGGAGGACAACGACATGGGCTTTCAACTGACCTCGGGCGACTATGTCGCGTTCCTCGGGCGCGCCGCGAAAAAAATCGCCGAGAGCGGCGACTATATCACGTCCCTCGACGCCGCGACCGGCGACGGCGACCACTGGGCGAACATCAATTTGGGCTTCGAGCACCTCCTCGCCACGGCGGACGAGATGCGCGCGATGCCGATTGCCGGCGTGTTCAAAAGGATCGGCATGCTGATGATGAGCAAGATCGGCGGGAGCTCCGGCATACTCTACGGCGGCGCGTACATGGCGGCCTCGAAAAAGTGCGCCGACAAAGCGTCCCTTTCGAGCGAAGAACTCTGCGCAGCGCTCGAGGCGATGGTTCACGACATGATGAACCGCGGCAAGGCCGAGCCGGGCATGAAGACGATGATCGACGCGCTGCATCCCGCGGTCGAGGCGTACAAGGCCGCGCTCGCCGAGGGCCTTGGCGACCGGGAGACGATGGAGATCGTCAAGAAGGCCGCCATCGACGGCGCGGAGGCCACGCGAGCGATGGAGGCCGTCAAGGGCCGCGCGAGCTACCAAGTGAACAAGGGCGTCGGCCACCTCGATCCCGGCGCGGTCACGATGTCGTACCAGATCGAGTGCCTGTGCGACCATATCGCGGACAACCTTTTATAGGTCGACAATACACAGAAGAGGAGAAACCACCATGATCAAGAACACGCCTTCCAGGACCAACGACCGCACCGAGCTCCTGCGCAGCGCCATCGAGCACCGCGCGACCTGGATGGGTCTTCTCATCGACGAGGCGAAGAAGAAGGGCCTCGACACGGGCTTCGCGCACGAGGCGGTGCTGCGCTGCGGCATGTTCCACGGCCAGAACAAGTTCCCGCGCACCGACGACCTCGAGGAGTTCGCGCGCGCGTTCGCCACCGAGGACGTCGTGAACGCGTTCGAGATGGAGATTCTCAGGAGCGACGACAGGCACTTCCACATCGACTTCCACTATTGCCCGCTCGTCAGCGCGTGGCTCAAGGTCGGGCTGCCGGTCGAGGACATCCCGGAGCTCTGCGAAATCGCGATGGACGGCGACCGCGGCATCATCAGCGCCTTCGACAAGTTTACGTTCGAGCTCGGCGACACGATCGCCAAGGGCAACGACGCCTGCCAGATTCGCATCGACAAGGTCGGGGAATAACCCCGACCCGACGGGGGCGCGTCCGATACGGGCGCGCCTCGTTTTTTGTCATATGAATCCCCAGATGGAGATATTTGCGGCCTCGTCCGCGCCCGTTCCGAACAGTATGTCCGCGCGGTCGCACTCGACGCGCAACTCCGAATTCGGCCGCGAAATCCTGAGCACGTCCGCGAACAGCCGGTACGCGGGCACGCCGTCGGCCGGGAGGTCGTGCGCGCTTGCGATCTCGCCGTTCACCCGGAGCAGTATCCCGGCGCACGTCCCGCCCTCGATGCCCGCGATGTTGAGCATGTAGTGGACGACGTACCAGCCCGCCTTCGCGAACACAAACGTTCCCGCCGCGCTGTCATAGAGTATATGCGGTTCGCCGCTCGCGCGCTCGACGCCGGGCCTCAGCGCCTCGCCAACCGTCAGCCGGCGGTCGGGTTGATCGGCGGGATACCAGAGCGCGTATTGCGCCCCCGCGAGCATCCCCGAAGGGCCCTGCGGCCCCTGCGCCCCCCGCGGGCCGGGATCGCCGCGCTCGCCCTGCGGCCCCTCCGGACCGGGGCCCCCCCTGGGCCCTCGCGGGCCCTCCGGGCCCATTTGGCCTTCGGGTCCCTCCGGGCCGATGCGCCCCCCGGGGCCTTCCGGGCCGATCCTTCCCTGCGGTCCCTCCGGACCGGTCGGGCCCGTATATCCGCACGGCCCCGCGTCCCCCTTCGGCCCGCGCGGCCCTTGCGGTCCCGGAGGCCCCATCGGGCCGGGATTTCCCTTCGGCCCCGCGGGGCCCATGCATCCGGGGTCCCCCCGGGGGCCGACGTCGACGCGCAGCTCGGCATCGCCGCGGGAACCGGGAACGCACGGGGCGCGCCGGAAGTTTCCGGGGCCGGTGGAGCATGGCGCGCTCCCGGCTTCGCCGGATTTCGGCGGCCACAAAAAACTCGGGAGGTCCGGCAGCGCGTGCCAGCTGTCGGAGCCGGGCGTTCGGAATCCCACGGGAACCCATTCGCCCCGCGCGCCGTCGGGGCTTTCCTGGGGCGGCTCGGGCTCCGCGGGGCCGGGAGGCGTATATCGGCCGCTCGGGCCGTGCGCGCGCATATGGCAGCGCTGGCATATCGGACGGCCAAAACCGTCGTACGGTTGATATTTCACAGACATCACTCGCTTCTACCGATGGTTCAATTCCAAGACAATCAGACTGCCTCAACATACCATATGAGTGGAGAAGCGCCTCCGTTCGCAGTGCGCGCCGAACCTGCCGCCGCAAAGAGACATATTCTGCCAGTAGGAATGCAGAAAATCAGAAAAACCGAAGGTTTTTCACGTCGGCGGGCGGGGGTACGGTTCCGCGCGCCGACGATCGAACGGAGTTGAGACGATTGCATCATCGCAAAATTTGCGTCTACGCGATCAGCAAAAATGAGGAGCAGTTCGTCGACCGGTGGATGGACGCGGTCGAAGAGGCGGACCTCGTCGTCGTGCTGGACACGGGTTCGACCGACCGCACCGCGGAAAGGCTGCGCGCGCGCGGGGCGGTCGTCTACGAGGAAGTGATCTCCCCGTGGCGGTTCGACGCCGCGCGCAACAGGGCGCTCGAGCACGTCCCGGACGACGCCGATCTCTGCGTGTCGAACGACCTCGACGAGGTGTTCGAACCGGGCTGGCGGGCAAAGCTGGAAAACGCGTGGAGGGCCGGGCATACGCGCGCGCGCTACCTGTTCGCGTGGAGCCACCGCGCCGACGGGTCGCCCGCCAAGACGTACCCGATGGAGAAAATCCACCTGCGGCACGGCTTCCGCTGGGTGCATCCGGTGCACGAGGTGCTCGAGTACAGCGGAACGGAACCGGACAGCACGGTGTGGGTCGACGGGCTCATACTGCACCACTACCCGGACCTTTCGAAGCCGCGCAGCCAGTACCTGCCGCTGCTCGAGCTGTCCGTGCAGGAGAATCCAACGGACGACCGGGCGATGTTCTGGCTCGGGCGCGAGTACATGTATTACGGGAAATGGGAACAGTGCATTGAGGCGCTGAAGCGGCACCTCGCGCTCCCCTCCGCGAAGTGGGACGAGGAGCGCTCGGCGTCGATGCGCTTCATCGCGCGCTGCTTTGAGGCGCAGGGGGATATGAAACAGGCGAGGGCGTGGCTTTACCGGGCCGTCGCCGAGTGCCCCGGCGCGCGCGAGCCGTATCTGGCGCTTGCAAAGCTCGCGTACCGGGAGGAAAACTGGCCGATGCTCTGCGCGATGGCGAAGAACGGGCTGGCGATCGCGAATGGAAGCGGCAGCTACCTCGTCGAGCCGGAGAGCTGGGGCCCGGCGCTGTGGGACTACGGCGCGATCGGCGCGTACCGGCTGGGGCTTATCAAGGAGGCGCGCGACTGGACGCGGAAGGCGTTGGAGCTCGGCGGCGCGGACGATCGGCTCAAGGCCAACTTGCTGCTGATCGAACAGAAGCTCGAGGGGGCGCCGACATGAGCGGCTACAAAATCGCGGTCTACGCGATCTGCAAAAACGAGGCCCCGTTCGTCGACCGGTGGATGGACTCGATGCGGGAGGCCGACCTCGTCGTCGTGACGGACACCGGCTCGGAGGACGGAACCGTCGGGGCGCTCAAGCGCCGCGGCGCGGTCGTCCACGTCGAGCGCGTCCAACCGTGGCGGTTCGACGTCGCCAGAAATCTCTCGCTCGACCACGTGCCGGAGGACGTCGACATCTGCGTCTCCACCGACCTCGACGAGTACTTCGACCCCGGTTGGCGCGAAAAGCTCGAGGCAGCGTGGCGCAATTATGTGCCCGCGCACGGGGGCAAGATCGCGCGCTCCGGGCGGTATCTCTACAACTGGAGCCTGAAGCCGGACGGCACGCCGGACGTGCAGTTCAACTACTTCAAGGTGCACCAGCGCCGCGGCTTCCGCTGGAAGTGCCCTGTGCACGAGCACGTCCATTACGAGGGCCGCCTCCCGCACGAGGCGATCTTCATCGAGGGCATGGTGCTCAACCACGCGCCCGATCCCCAAAAATCGCGCGGGTCGTACCTGCCGCTGCTCGAGCTCGCCGTCGCCGAGGACCCGCAGAGCGAGCGGATGCGCTATTACCTCGGCCGGGAATACCTGTACAAGGGCGAGTGGCGGAAGTGCGTCGACGCGCTGACGGAGTACCTCGCGATGCCCAGCGCGACCTGGAACGAGGAGCGATGCGCCGCGATGCGCTGGATCGCGAAGTCCTGCCTGAGCCTCGGCCGGCAGAGGGACGCCTACGCGTGGTATTACCGGGCGATCGCCGAGGCGCCGCACATGCGCGACCCCTTCGTCGAGTTCGCCAGGATGTGCCACGCGCTCCGCGATTGGCCGACGGCGCTTTATTTGGCCGAGGAAGCGCTGAAAATCCCCGATAAATCCGCGACCTACGTCAACATGGGCTACGCGTGGGACCACACGCCCGACGACCTGTCGGCGATCGCCGCGTATAACATGGGCCTCCCGGACAGGGCGCTCCGCCACGCCGAGGCCGCGCTCAAATTCGCCCCGGAGGATGCGCGGCTGAGGAAGAATTGGGAGATTGTGCGGGAGATGGGAGGCGGAGGGAGTTGAGCGCCTGCGGTAAGCGCTCAATAGTCGGGTCCTGTTGCCGATTTCAATTTCCCCGTGATTATCGCATGATTTCGGTCGCTGTTCGACTCGCGGCCTTATTGAGCGCTTGCTTTCCCCGGCCTCTGCCGGGGCTCCTTCCCTTCCGCGCACCGCCTTTGCTGCGGGCAACCCCGGAATCTAAGGCGCGACGGCCTCGCCGCCATACAATCGCGCGAGGGTTTCCGGAGTCGCGTTTGAATTCGCAGGCTGAATGCCGTTCGCCTTTGCCAGAAAAAAGGAATCGCTCCTGTCAGTCAATTTGCCGCAGACCAGCTTGGCTGCACAAAGGGAACGATTTCTGCCATCGCCAAAAATGGGACCGTGCCCAGGGGTGAGATCGTTGCAGGAGCGGCTCAAATGCTGGGGATATCTGCCGATTATCTTCTCGCCTTGACCGACACCGCCCATGCCATCAAAACCGGCATCCCTGCTGATTCAACATTCGCCAAGGCAATGGCGGTCTTTCAATCGCTCAATGCAGAGGGTCGGGAGGCGGCTCTGGCCATGCTCACAGGTCTTTCCGGTCAGGCCATATATAAAAAATGTCATTCGACTGAAGCGGTATCAGAAAACGCATGAGTTGGAGAAGTGAACATTGCATAGCTGTCTCTCCCCTTCGCCCTGACAATGTCGCAATGATGGAAATGTAAAAAGGACCAGGCTCACAGAGGCAGCCGAACGGTTCAAAGAGCGGTTTGGGTGTTACCCCGAAGTCATCCTGGCGGACAAGCTTTACCGGAACCGCGCGAACCCTGACTACTGCAAAGCCCATGGCATCCGTCTGTCCCTGAAATTCGGGGTTGTTGAAGAAACCCCAAGTAAGAGTCGATCTTTTTCCGCGTATTGAAGGAGCTATAGTAGCCCGCGCCCAGGTCATGGAAGGCGTTGCCTGCGAGCACATGGTATATGGCAATCAACATGGAATGAGCGACGGCGACGATGGCGCGGTTTTCGCCGCGGCGGGCAACCAACCGCCGATACTGGGCATAGAAATAAGAATCCTTGTTCTTGGCAGCAACGGCGCACTGGACAATGGTGGACTTGAGCGCAGCATTTTTTGAAAATTCCACGCCACCCCCTTGCATTCGGGCGCAAATTGTTGTATAATAGCCCTCGTGCCACCGTTTCCGCTGATGTAGCTCAGGAGGTAGAGCACATCCTTGGTAAGGATGAGGTCAAGGGTTCGAGTCCCTTCATCAGCTCCACGAAAATCCCCGAAAACGCCTGATTTGCAAGGCTTTTCGGGGATTCTTCCTTCCGGGGTGCGGAGGGTCAGACCTCTATCTCTTTGCCCTCCCTGCCGGACCTCAGGCAGGCAAACACGGAGCGCATCGAGCTTACGGCGTTTCCCATATCGTTTACGGAAGCGCGACCGGTCTCGACTGCCTCGATGAAGTCGTCGATCACGCCCGTCTTGTTCTGGCGGACGTTCGTCTGAATGCTGTCCAGCCGGCAGCAGAGTTCCTCGCCGTTCTTCTTCGTGATGACGACGGAGAAATCCGGGTCGTCGAAGATGCGCATCTGCCCCTCCGAGCCGTAGATGCGCGTGCAGTTGTCTTCGCGGCCGTAATAGGTCCAGCTGGCGGTGAGCGTGCCGACGGAGCCGCCGTGCATCTTCAGCACGCAGATCGCGTTGTCCTCGACCGCGATCATCGCCCCGTCCGAGCCCTTTTTGTCCAGCGTTCGGGTCGTCGCCCACACGCTTTTCGGCGTGTCGGCGAGCAGAAACTGGATCAGGTCCATCTTGTGGATGCCGAGGTCGAACATCGCCCCGAACGCCGCCCTGGACCGGTCGAAGAACCACAGCCCGGGACCGCTGTCGACGGACCAGGTGTCGGGGCCAGCGTGGCCATAGTGGGTTTCAAAGGTCAATACGCGGCCGATCTCGCCGCGCGCAAGGGCATCCCGTGCGAACTGGTGGCCGCGGAGCAGGCGCTGGTTGTGGCCGATCAG
>JAAYZL010000082.1 GCA_012514855.1 Clostridiales bacterium | reverse complement strand
CTGGCGCTCGCGGCGGTTTCCCCCGGCATATCCTGGATTTACGGCAGGGCGTTCGACGCGGTTCTCCGGCGCGTCGGCGCGAGGGAGTGACATGAAGTTTTACGACAGGGTTCTGCGGGATCTGCGGGACGGCGCGCACACGTTTGAGACAATCCACCGGCTGTCGTTCGGCTTCGGGAGCGAGGTCTTTTTTGAGGACAGCGCGGACATGCAGATTTTTTCGGTGACGTACGACGAGTGCGCAAGGGCGATCCGGCGGGCGTGCGCCTCGCTTCGCGGGCGGTTTTGCGATCTCCCGGAGGGCTCGGTCGTCGCGCTGAGGCTCCCGAACTCCCCGGAGTGGGTGACGCTCTTCTGGGCGCTTTTGATGGCGGGCTTTCGGCCGCTGCTTCTGAGCCCCGACGCCCCGGAGGACGCCGTACGGCACATGGTCTCCGAGGCGGGCGCTCGCGAAATCGTCGGCGCGGGCGGCGTCCCGGCGGAGGAGATTCTCGCGGCCGACCTCCCGGAAGTGCCCGCGCGCTGGGCGGACGAGGTGCTGCTCGCGACCTCCGGCACGACCGGCGAGCCGAAGGTCTGCGCCTACGACGGGCGCGCGATGGCCGCGCAGATCCTGAACGCGCGCGCGATCCTCGACAAGAACCCGGACATCCGGCGCTTCCATAAAGGGAAGCTGAAGCTGCTCGCGTTTCTGCCGTTCTGCCACGTGTTCGGGCTGACGGCGTGCCTGATGTGGTTCTCCGCGTTCGGGCGGACGTTCGTGTTCCTGCGCGATTACAGCCCCGAGACCATCTTGAACACCTGCCGGCTTCACGAGGTGACGCACGTGTTTGCGGTGCCGCTCCTGTGGGACGCGCTCGCCGCGGGCGTCCACCGCGAGGCGAGGAAGACCGGCCGGTCGGAAAAGCTCGAACGGGCGTCGCGGCTGTCGCTCTTCATGCAGTCGATCCACCCGCGGCTCGGGCTGTGGCTCGCGGCGAGGATGTTCAAGGGCGTCCGCGCGCGGCTGCTCGGCGGGGGGATACGCTTCGCGATCAGCGGCGGCGGCGCGCTGCGAAGCGACACCGCGCGCACCTTGAGCGCCCTGGGCTACCCGCTCTACAACGGCTACGGCATGACCGAGATCGGCATCGCGTCGGTCGCGCTCGACCGCAGGCCGGGGCGCAGGAATACGGCGGCCGTCGGGAAGCCGCTCCCTTCGGTGGAGTTTCAGTTGGACGCCGGGGGCGGCCTGTCCGTGCGCGGCGAATCGTGCATGGCGGCGGTGTACAAAAGTGGCGGGCGCGTGCCCGTCGAACCCGGCGCGTGGATCGGGACGGGCGACGTGTTCCGGATCGGCGCGCGCGGCGAGTACGAAATCCTCGGGCGCGCGGACGACCTCATCAACACCTCCGCCGGCGAGCGCATCTCCCCGGACGCGGTCGAGGCGCAGCTCTTCATCGAGCAGGCGACCGGCGTGTGCGCGCTCGACGGCCCGGACGGGGAGCTGACGCTCGTGCTCGAGGTGCCTTTGGAGGCGGGCGCGTACCGGCGCGCGCTGGCGCTCGAGAGCGCCGAGAGGTGCTTTTCGCGTCTTCCGTTTTGCATGCGGCCGAAGCGCATACTGTTCTGCGGGGAGGCGCTTCCCAGAACCGCGGGCGGCAAGGTCATGCGCGCGGCGATCCGCAATATGCTCCGCGCGGGAGCGCTGCAATGCGACGAGGCGCGGGACATCCCCGGCGACATCGGTCAGGCGTACCGCGACGGCTTCCTCGAGACGCTCGAGGCCGTGCGCGCGTGCTTCTGCGAGGTGCTGGGCGTGCCCGCGGCGTCGGTCGACGCGGACAGCAACTTCCTCTGGGATTTGTCCGGGGACAGCCTGCGCTACTTCGCGCTGCTCTCGGAGATCGAAAAGAGGTTCGCGCTGAAGGACGTCGCGAAGGAGACGAACGGCCTGCTCACGCCGCGCTCGTTTGCCGAATACATACTCAAGGCATAGGAGGACTGTCCGCTTGAGGCATTTTGTGCTCTACTTCACAAAGATCACGGGCGCTCTTCCGATGCTTCTGTTCATCCGGCCGAAGGTCTACCGCGAGGAGAGGAAACCCCCGGGGAGGGGCGCGGTCGCGGTCATGAACCACACGGCTCTGCTCGACTTCGCGGCGATGCTGCTGCTCTTTCCCGCGCGGGTCGTGCGCGTATTGATGGCGGAGGTGCTGTTCCGGAAGGGGAAGCTGCTCTCGTGGTTCCTCCGGGGCATGCGCGGCATCATGGTCGAGCGCAACGGCGCAGAGGGCGCGGACTTTCTGGGCGAGGCCGCGCGCGCCCTCCAAAAGGGACACGTCGTCGGCGTGTTCCCGGAGGGGATGCTGAACCCCGGCGGCCGCGACTTCGGAAAACTTTTGCCGTTCAAGCCCGGCGCGGCGTACATAGCGCTTCAGACCGGCGCGCCGGTGATCGCGCACTACTGCGACGGCGCGTACTCGTGGAGGCGGCGCACGCGCGTGATGCAGGGGGAGCCGATTTCGCTCAGCGAGCGGTTCCCCGGGGAGATCAATCAAGCGCTGATCGAGCGGGCGACTTCCTTCCTCGAGCTCGAGGTCGCGAGGCTCAAGAGGGAGCTCTCGCGGCGCGTCGAGGCGGAAAAGCGCGACCGCAGGACGTTGTTCGACCGGTATCTGCGGGGGCACATCGGCCGCATGATGACGATCGGGTTCCGGCCGCGCTACCACTATACGGACAGGGCCGCGCAGGGAAGGGTGCTTCCGCCCGGCGCGATCGTGATCTCGAACCACACGGACTTCTTCGATCCGCCGATGCTGTGCACGGCGTTCCGGAAGAACCTCGTGCGCATGGTCGCGGGAGAGGCGCTCTACCGGAAGCCCGCGCTCCGGTGGCTTCTCAACCGGCTGAGCTGCATCCCGATCGACCGCGAGGCCGTGGACGTCGGAGCTTTTCGCGAGATGCTGCGCGTGCTCGGGCGCGGCGACTGCGTCGGCATCTTCCCGGAGGGCGAGATGTCGAAGACCGGCGAGATCGGGCCGTTCCGCGCGGGGCTCCTGCTCGTCGCCGCGAAGTCCGGCGCGCCGATCGTCATGGCGTACATCGGGAAGCCGTACCGGGTTCTGCGCAACCGGCAGGCGATCTGGATCGACACGCCGGTTCGGTTCTCGGGCGAACTGAGCGCGGAAAACCTCGAAAAGAACGCGCAGATGCTGCGCGAGCGGATGCTTACACTGAGGGCGCGACTGGATGAGGAGGAGGGAAGACGGTGAACGAGTACTTTTGGAACATGCTGGTCCCCGAGGACCGGGCGCGGCTAAAGAGGCCGTGGACGATTCCGGAGCTTCTCGACCTGTGCCGGGAGGATTTTTTCGACCTTGTCGCCGTGAATACCGCCGAGGGCGGCACGACCTACGGGGAACTCCTCGAATCCGTCGCGCGGCTTCGCGGGACGCTCGACGCGCTCGGCATCCCGAAGGGCGCGCACGTGGGGCTGCTGATGCCCAACAGCCCGCGCTTTATCGAGCTGTTTCTGGCGATCGCGAGCTCCGGCCGCGTCGCGGTGCCCCTGCCCGCAGCCCTGGCGGGAGAGGCGCTCAGGGGCGCGTGGAAAATGCTCGGCCTCGAGGCGGCGTTCTATACCGGTGCGCCTCGGGACGCAGAGCTTCGGCTGTACGACGCGAACGCGCTTCCCTCCGCCGAGCCGGTTCCCGCGGTTGAAGCGGCGAAAGACGAGCCCTGCGCGATCTTCTTCACCGGCGGCACGACCGGCCGTCCGAAGGGCGCGGTATTGTCGCACGGCGCGATGCTGACCGGCGCGTTCAACGGCGCGTTCACGAAGGGCCGCGCGTTCGAGCAGCGCTACTACGCGCTGATCCCGTTCTCGCACGTGTTCGGGCTGATCCGGAACTTCCTGACGTGCATGCTGACCGCGAGCTCGATCTATCCCTGCGAGGACATGCGCAATCTCTTCTCCGACCTCCCGAAGGCCAGGCCGACGATACTCGTGCTGGTTCCCGCGCTCGCGGAGATGTTTTTGGGCGTCGCGTCGCTGCGCGGGCTCGGCGCGCTCGGCGGCTCGGTCGAGACGATCATCTGCGGCGGCGCGCCGGTTCCGCCGAAGCTCATCAAGCGCTACGACGCGGTCGGCATACGCGTGCTGCCGGGCTACGGGCTCACCGAGACCGCGAACCTCGTCAGCGGCAACGGCGACAGCCTCGAAAAACCCGAATCGGTCGGGAAGCCGTACGCGGGGCAGGAGCTGCGCTTCGTCGACGGCGAGCTGTGGCTGCGCGGCGAGAACCTGATGCTCGGCTATTACAACAACCCCGAGGAGAACGCGCGCGCGTATGAGGACATGTGGTTCAAGACCGGCGACCTGGGGCACATGGACGCGGACGGGTATCTGTACATCACCGGCAGGCTCAAGAATATCCTCGTGCTCGCCAACGGCGAGAAGCTGTCGCCCGAGGCCATGGAGGCGGAGCTCTCCGGGATGCCGGAGATCCGCGAGTGCCTCGTTAAGCTCGAGGAGCGGGAGATACTGTCCGTCGAGGCGCTGCCGTCGCCGGGGGTTTCGCCCGACGCCGTGAGGGACGCGGTCGAGCGCTGGAACGAGGGCCAGCCGGAGTTCAAAAAGATTCGGCGCGTCCACGTGCGCGACACGGACTTCCCGCGCACGCCGAGCATGAAGATCGCGAGGTGAAGGCATGCTGGAGAGGCTGATCAGGGTGTTTGAAATCGCCTGCCCGGACATCCCGCTCGGGGAGGTCACGGAGCGGACGTCGCTCGCGGCGGATTTGGGCATCAACTCGATCTCGATGCTCCTGATGGCGATCGCCGTCGAGGAGGAGTTCGGCATCGAGTTCGGCACGGTGCGCGCGGACGAGCTCAAGACCGTCGGCGACGTGATGGCCTTCATCGGGCGCAGGCTTTCGGAGCAATGAGCATCTGGACGGTGCGCCCGCTTCGCCCCGGCGACCAGATACGCGTGAACCGCGGCGCGTACTGGCACCACGGGGTCTGTCTGGGCGACGGCCGCGTCGCGCACTTTTCCGGCGAAAATGACGACGGCCTGTCGGAGCCGGAAAACGTGCGCGTGCGCGAGACCGACATCGCGCAGTTCACGCGCGGCGGCTTTGCCGAGGCGAGGGAGTACGGCCTCGCGGAGAAGCTGCGCCTGCGCCGTCCGGACGCGGTCGTCGAGGCGGCGCGCGCGCGAATCGGCGAGGGCGGGTACGACATGCTCCGCAACAACTGCGAGCATTTTTCGAACGAATGCGCGTTCGGCGCGCACGAGAGCGGGCAGGTCGACGACGTCCGGCGGCGCGTGCGCAGGCTTTTGAAGAAGGACGAGCGATGAACGAGACGAGGCTGCAGCGGGTATCCGCGTTTATCGGGGAGAGGCTCGGCGCGCTCGACGGCGCGAAGGACATGCGCGCGCTGTTTCAATGCGTCGAGCGGAACGGGCGAGCGCGGTTTGCCGCGTCGGACGGCGCGGAGCTTCGCTACGACGAGCTCTGCCGCCGCGCGCGGCACGCGGCGGCGCACTTCTCAAGGCTTCCGCAGGGACCGGTCGGCATCCATCTTCCGAACTCCCCGCAGTGGGCGATTTCCTTCTGGGGCGCGCTGATCGCGGG
>JAAYZL010000525.1 GCA_012514855.1 Clostridiales bacterium | reverse complement strand
CGACTTGCTGGTTATTTTCTCCCTACCCCTGCGGATCAACTGATTGATCGTCGGCATGGTATAGAAGCACCTCCTGAATAGTATGGATATTCTTGGCCTCTATATACACTTCCGCAACCCTCGGAAGAGAAATAGAATTGTTCGCCCCAAATCATTCCCCTTCGGGAAACGCTTTGGGTTTCGGGCGGTTGTCCTTCGGAAAACTCGCCCTCACTCCGGCTTCGCCGGAGGCTCCGTGCCGCCCCCCTCGGGAGTGTCCCGGGTTTCGGGCGAAACGCAATCACTTCAGAGCTTGCGCCGGCCGATTGCGCCCTATACGGCGCTCCCGGTCTGCTTTCGGATGCCGGCGGACGCGGTCTTGACCTCGACGCCGCAGGCCTCCGCGAGCCTCTTCATCGCGTCGACCTCGATCAAACGGACGCCGGCCTTCTTGCAGGCGTCGGTGACCTGGCGAATGATGAACAGATCGCAGTCGAGCGCGAGGTACGCCTCCAGAATCTCCCCGGCCTCGATCGCGCGCAAAAGCCTCCGCGTTCCGACGACCTTGTCGGCCTTCCGAAGTTTTTCCAGTTCCGGCATGCGCGCACTCCTCCCGCATCAAACTCATAGAGGATACCACCGAACCCCGGCGATGTCAAGTAAAAACAATTTGACAGCGCCGGGAATCGGGGGGGTTCGGGGCTAAGGTAACCGATGATTTAATGAGACGGTGGATTGCCGAGGCGATTTTTCGTCCCCACAAGGAGCCAGCAGGGAGCCGTAGCAGCGCTACGGCGACCGGATGAGCGACACGGCGCGCGATTCAAATTCATTTGAATCGCACGGTCGCGTAGCGACTTGGTTTCCCAAAGGGAAACCAACCTTGTGGGGGCGGAAAAGCGACCGGCAGGCCCGCCGCCGAATAAATCGGAGGTTGCCTAATACGCTTCGTGGATCTCGATGTCCCGGTAGCGCCGCATGCCGGTGCCGGCGGGAATCTGCTTGCCGATGATGACGTTCTCCTTGAGCCCGAGCAGCGGATCGACCTTGCCCTTGATCGCGGCCTCGGTGAGCACGCGGGTCGTCTCCTGGAACGACGCCGCCGACAGGAACGACTCGGTCGCGAGCGCGGCCTTCGTGATGCCGAGCAAGGTGCGCTTCGCGGTCGCCGGGCGTCCGCCCCTTTCGAGCGTCCTCTTGTTCTCCTGCTCGAAGCGGAAGATGTCGACGAGCGCGCCGGGCAGGAGGTTCGTGTCGTTCGACTCCTCGACCTTGACCTTCCTGAGCATCTGGCGCACGATGACCTCGATGTGCTTGTCGGCGATCTCGACGCCCTGGCGCCGGTAGACCGACTGCACCTCCTTGACGAGGTAGTCCTGCACGGCCTTGACGCCGAGTATGCGCAGGAGGTCGTGCGGGTTGACCGAGCCCTCGATCAGCTCGTCGCCGGCCTCGACGACGTCCCCTTCCTCAACCCTGAGCTTCGAGCCGTAGTTGATCGGGTATTCCTTCGTCTCGGCCTCGCCGTCGTTGGAGACGATGGTCAGCTTCTTGCGCTTCTTGACGTCGGTCGTGATGTGGACGGTTCCGGAAATCTCGGCCAGGATCGCCTCGCGCTTCGGCTTTCTGGCCTCGAACAGCTCCTCGACGCGCGGCAGGCCCTGCGTGATGTCGTCGCCGGTCGCGACGCCGCCGGTGTGGAAGGTTCGCATCGTCAGCTGCGTGCCGGGCTCGCCGATCGACTGCGCGGCGATGATGCCGACGGCCTCGCCGACGTCGACGAGCTTGCCGTTGGTCATGTTCGAGCCGTAGCAGCGCGCGCAGACGCCCGCGGACGACTGGCAGGTCAGGACGCTTCGGACGGTGACCTCGTGGACGCCCGCCGCGACGATTTTGTTCGCGACGCCGTAGTCGATCATTTCGTTCATCTGGACGATGACCTCGCCGGTCGCGGGATCGACGACGTCCTCGGCGGCGATGCGGCCGCGGATGCGGTCGTTCAGCGTCTCGATCGCGTCCTCGCCGTCGCGGATGTCGGAGACCTTGAGGCCGCGGACCTTCTCGTTGCGCTGGCCGAAGCAGTCGACCTCGCGCACGATGTTCTCCTGCGACACGTCGACGAGGCGGCGCGTCATATAGCCGGAGTCGGCGGTTCGAAGCGCGGTGTCGGCAAGGGATTTCCGCGAGCCGTGCGACGACAGGAAGAACTCGAGAACCGTCAGCCCCTCGCGGAAGTTCGCGCGGATCGGAAGCTCTATGATCTTTCCGGACGGCGACGCCATCAGGCCGCGCATGCCGGCGAGCTGGCGGATCTGGTTGATCGAGCCGCGCGCGCCGGAGGTGGCCATCATGTTGATCGGGTTGAACACCGAGAGCGAGTCCATGACCTTCTTCGTCACGTCGTTCGTCGCCTTCTCCCAGATGCGGATGACGGACGTATAGCGCTCGTTTTCCGACATGCGGCCGCGCTTGAACGCGCGCTCGATCGCGTGCACCTCGGCCTCGGCGTCCTTGAGGATCGTCGCCTTTTCCTCGGGCACGACGATGTCCGCGACGGAGACCGTCAGCGCGCCGCGCGTCGAGTACCGGAAGCCGAGCGACTTGATGCTGTCGAGCATCTGCGCGGTCACGGTCACGCCGTGCGCGCGGTAGCAGTCGTCGACGATGCGGCCGAGCTGCTTCTTGCCGACGACCTCGTCGACCTCGAGCAGGAACATGTCGTCGACGGTCTTCCT
>JAAYZL010000524.1 GCA_012514855.1 Clostridiales bacterium | reverse complement strand
TGCAGACGGGGCTCGCAAAGCAAGCCTGATAGTGGTCGTGCAGGCGCTGCGCCGCCTCATAGGCGATATACTGGTTCTGCTTGTCGCCGTCAACGAGCATGCGGTCGTAATCCCGCCCGTTGATCAGCCCCATGAACAGGATGCCGCCGGAATAGCCCCCGCACGCGCCGTCGCCGCAGAGCGCCATGCCGCCGGAAAAGCCGGTCGCCGCGCGGAACAGGTCCTTACTGCCGATGCCGGTCAGTTCCCGCAGCGCGATCAGCGCACCCTGCGCACACCCGCGATGCTTTCTTTCGGAGTGGAAGCCCAGCGCATACGCGCGCTTCAGGAAGGCCGCGCGCGCCGCGTCTTCGGGGACAAGGCGGCCGTCCGCCCTGAGATAGTGCCGCTTGACGGCATAGACCAGATCCGGTTCCCACAGCCCGGTATACGTTCGAATCGCGGCGTCGATGCCCTCCTGCATGGTGTAATTGCGAATCTCCATGGCCGCCGCGTCTTCGCTCTCGGCGAACAGGAACCCGTACGCCGCCACCTTCGCGAGATAGTACGGGTAAATCCCGTTCTTGCGGGCCATGCGCGCCGCGCCGATGATGCGGTCGTCATAGCCCAACTTGCGCTTGGGATTGCCCCCCACGCGCGCCGGCGTATCGCCAAGCAGGGGATTCTTGAACTTTTTCACCACGCCGTCGATGTAGGGCTGCCGCGCATCTTCGGAGAACTCCCCCTCGCAGACAAACGCGTCCAGAACCTCCTCCAGCGCGCCGCGAACGACCTGCTCAATCGCGGGATCGCCCAGTGCCTCGGCAATGCTCGTTGCGCCTTTCGTGAAGCCAAGATAGGCGGCGGCGGCATGCGCCATGTTGTATGTATACAGCTTCAGCGCTTCCAGCGTGTCGAGCGAATCGTGATACTCCAGCATGGGGCACCGCGGGCATTCGCCTTTGAAGCGGCGCTCGACGGGCAGCACATTGTGCCCGTCGGTGAGCACCGTCAGCGGATCCTCCGAGAGCATCTCCGCGCTGGGAGTCACCGCGACGCGGATCACGACGGTTCCGCAGACGCCCAGTACTTCGTCCATGAATCCGTGCAGCGATTCCGGCAGCTCGCCGCGAATCTGCGCGAGCAGCGCCGCCTGCGGACGGGAGATGTTGGCCAGTACGATTGCGTCCAGCGGAGTATGGTCATTTGCGGTGTGCTTGTATACGAGCGCCTCGGCGATGACCTTTGCCGTCGCCGGAAACGCATCCGGAAAGACAGAGACGGCCACCAGACCGGCCCCGGCAATTTCGGAAGGCAGCGCGCGGTCGCCGGCGTGCATGACCTCGAAATCGCGCATGACCTTCTTTTCCTGTTCGTCGTCGGCGCGGACGTTGCGAAGCGTATAGTAGCCCTGTGACTTCAAGGCGTCCACCAGTTGTTTGTTGGCGTCGGCGAACAGTACCCGATAGCCGCCGGACGAAAATACGTCCGCGGCGAAGCCCCTCCCGATCTTCCCCGCGCCCAGGATCACAATCTTGTTCATCTTGCCGTTTTCCTCCCATAGAGTATGTCATACAAGTCGTATCCGCCGGAGAGGTTCGCGCAGGCGAAGCCGCGCTGCGCGAGCATGCGGCAGGCGATATAGCTGCGCATGCCGCTGGCGCAGTGGACGATCAGTTGCTTTCCCCTCGGCAGTTCGTCCGCGCGCGCGCGCAATTCGTGCAGCGGTATGTGAATGCTGCCCGCAATGTGCCCGCAATCGTACTCCTTGCCCGTGCGAACGTCGAGAACGGCCTGCGTCTCCGGGTTCAATTTCGCGATCGCGTCGCCGTGCACGACGTCGACGAGTCCGTTCAGGGCGTTCTGCGCCGCGAAAGCGGCCATATTGACCGGGTCCTTTGCCGCGCCATAGGGCGGCGCGTAGCACAATTCCAGCTCGGTCATGTCAAAAACCGTCATGTTTGCGCGAATGGCGGTGGCGAACACATCGATGCGCTTGTCGACCCCGTCCTCGCCGAAAGCCTGCGCGCCCAGCACGCGTCCGGTCTGCGGCTCGAAGAGCAGCTTGATCCACATGTCGCGCGCGCCGGGGTAGTATCCCGCGTGCGACTTCGCGGAAATATAGATCTTTTGCGCGGCGGCCGCGCGATCTTCCTTGAGGCCCGTCATGGCGAAGGTGCGATCAAACACCTTGAGGATCATGCTTCCCTGCGCGCCGCGGTAAGACGCGCCCAACCCGGCGATGTTGTCGGCCACGATGCGCCCCTGCCTGTTGGCGGGGCCCGCGAGCGGAATGTAGCTCGCCGCGCCGTCGACAAGGTTCCTGACCAGAACGGCGTCCCCGGCCGCGTAGACGCCCTCCATATTCGTGCGCATATGCGCGTCCACCACAATCGCGCCGCGCTCGTCCATTTCCAGGTCGGATTCCCGCAGCCATCGCGTGTTGGGCGCCACGCCGACGGCGCACAGGACGATATCCGCCGCATAGCCGCCCCGATCGGTCTCCACGTGCACGGAGCTTCCGTGCGAAGAGAGCGAAAGCACGCGCTCGCCTGTGCGCACGGAGACGTCGTTTTGCTCCATCGCGGATTGAATCATGCTCGCCATGTCCCAGTCCGCGGCGGGAAGAAGCTGCGGCGCCATTTCAAAGATCCGGACGTTCAGCCCGAGATGCTTCAGATTCTCCGCCGCTTCAATGCCGATAAAGCCGCCGCCGATGACGATCGCGCTCTTGGCGGATTTCTCGGCGAGATGGGATTTGATCCGATCCGCGTCGGGGATGTCGTTGAGCGAAAAAACCGGCAGAGCCTCCGTTCCGTCCAGAAAGGCCGGGCGAACGGGGGAGGCGTCGGGCGCGAGCACGAGGTTGTCGTAGCGCTCTTCATAACAGCGCCCGCTGCGGTGATCGAGAATTTTCAGGAGCTTGCGGGGGAAATCAACCGACACGGCCTCGCTGAACGTGCGCACATCCACGCAAAACCTGCCGTGAAACGCCTGCGGCGTTTGCAAAAGCAGCTGCTTCTTTTGGGGGATGACGCCGCCCAGATGGTATGGAAGGCCGCAGTTGGCATACGCGATGTATTCTCCCTTTTCCAACAGAATGATGTCGTCAAACTCCTTCAGCCTCCTCAGCCTTGCCGCTGTGGATGCGCCCGCGGCAACTCCCCCGACGATGATGGTCTTCATGGCCCCTCCAATGCTTTCGTTGCTCGACAGAAGGATAATAACATAATTCACACGAAATGTCAAATGATATTCTTGCCTTCGGCAAGCGTATTCTCGCGAGCGCGGCGATAGCGGCGATAGGCTTCTTCGTAAAGGCGGACGCGTTCGGGGCGGGGGAAGAACTCCCGATGGGTGCGGTGGCGTTGGCAGGCCGACACGGCCTGCTCCGCATTGGCAAAGGCGCCGCAGCCGATGCCCGCCAGCATCGCCGCGCCGCAGGCCCCCGGTTCAAGGCCCACGGGAACCGCGAGCGGCACATTGTTGACATCGCTTTTCAATTGGAGCCAGTAGTCCGATTTGGTCGCGCCGCCGACGGCGGTCAGGGTGTCGACGGGCCTGTCCGTCAGGCCGCGAACCAGCTCCAGGTTGTAGCGCATTTCAAAGGTGACGCCCTCGAGGATCGACTGCGCCAGGTCGAAGCGACTCGCGCTCAGCGTCAGGCCCAGGAAGGCGCCCTTGGCGTTCGAATCCAGCTCGGGCGTGCCGATACCGCTGAGGAAGGGGAGAAAGAGTATGCGCTCCGGCGCGTCGGACATCCCCCCGGTCATTTCGTCATAGACATGCGCGTGCGACGCCAGATCGCCAAAGAGGGCGTCGCGGCACCAGCGGAAAGCGCCGCCCGCATTGAAAATCATGGCATAGGAACTGAAGACATCGGGAACGACGTGCTGTGAGTAATTCATGCCGCAGTCGAGCAATCCCCGCTTTTGCTCGCTTCCCAGGGCGAAAAAGAGTATCTCGTTGGTGCCCGTCGTGTCCAGCACGTCGCCCGGGTGAATCACGCCGCAGGAAAGCGCGCAGCAGGCCTGGTCGAAGCCCCCGGAAACCAGAGATACGCCCGCGGGAATCCCCGTCAGGGCGGAGATTTCGCGGGAAAGCGCACCGACGCGCATGCCCGAGGGCACGGGCGTGGGAAGCTGCTCTGCGCGAAGTCCGCAGGCGTCCAGAAGAGCGTCGCACCAGCGCAAACGGTGTATGTCGAAATACATGGTCTTGCTGGCCGTCGAATAGCTGCTCACGGGCTCCGCGCCCAGGCGCCAGAGGATATAGTCCTCATAGCAGAGAAACT
>JAAYZL010000081.1 GCA_012514855.1 Clostridiales bacterium | reverse complement strand
CCGTTCAAATCTTCGGTTTGAACGGACCGGTCGCGTTGCGACTTTGATTGCCTTCGGCAATCAAACCTCACTTTGTCGCTCTCCGCTCAACGTAGCGCTGCTACGCCTCGCTCCGGCTCCTAGTTCTGCATCGAAAATCCCTCGGCCCTTTGGAGCAATTAATATTCTTCATTGGTATTAAATTGACAGGGATCGCCAATTGTGATACAGTAGACGCAGTCTGAGGGGAGGGGGAACGATCATGGGATATTGCACAAACTGCGGGGCGAGCAACGCCTCCGGCAATTCCTTCTGCTGGAAGTGCGGAGGGCCCCTGGCGGCGGAAAGCGGGGCGGGCGAGGCACCCGCCGGGAACATGGAGGCGCGGCAGATCGTCGAGGAGAGGCCCCGGGTTGAGCCGGTCCGACCGCAGCCCAGCGGCTACGTCGCGCAGCCCGCGCAGGTATACCGGCAGCCGAAAGCGCCGACAAACGGCCTGTCCACGGCCGGCATGATCCTGGGCATCGTGTCGCTGGCGCTGTTCCTGCTTCCATACATAACCATCGTCACGTCCGTGATCGGACTGATCTTCAGCGTCCGCTCCCGCGCCATGCGATACCGCTTCTCGGCGGGCGGGCTCGCGATGAACATCATCGGGCTGGTGCTCGCGGTGATCTTTCTGGCCGTATTCGTCGCCGCCTGCTCGAGCGACCCGTACTTCAACTGGTACTACTACTACTATTAGTCCCGACAGACAACCGCCCGCCCTCCGGAAGGAGGGCGGGCGGCTTTTTTGCGGGGCGGCTACTCCTTCGGCTTCATCGTGGGGAACAGCAGCACGTCGCGGATCGACGCGGAGTCCGTCAAAAGCATCACGAAGCGGTCGAGCCCGAAGCCGAGCCCGCCGGTCGGCGGCATGCCGTACTCGAGCGAGGCGACGAAGTCCTCGTCGACCGACGCGTTCGCGCCCTGCGCGCGCTTTTGCGCGACCTGCTTTTCGAAGCGCCTCCGCTGGTCGACCGGGTCGTTGAGCTCCGAGAACGCGTTTGCGAACTCGCTGGCGGTGACGAAGAGCTCGAACCGCTCGGTGAAATTCGGGTCGTCGGGCTTGCGCTTCGCCAGCGGCGAGACCTCGATCGGGTGGTCGTAGATGAACGTCGGCTGGACCAGGTGCTCCTCGACGCGCTCCTCGAACAGGAGGCTCAGGCACTCGCCGCGCGTGAAGTCCTTGCCCGGCTCGAGCCCCAGCGCCCTGCACGCCGCGCGCGCGTCCTCGTCGGACGTCCATCCGTCGAAGTCGGCGCCGGTGTGCTTCCGCACGGCCTCCTTCATCGTCATCCGCGCCCACGCGCCGCCGAGATGGATGATGTCGCCCTGATAGGGGACGTCGGTCGTCCCGAGCACGCGCATGGCGACGTGCTTGAACAGGTCCTCGATCAGGTCCATCATGCCGCGGTAGTCGGTGTAGGCCTGATAGAACTCGACCGACGTGAACTCCGGGTTGTGGCGCGTGTCCATGCCCTCGTTGCGGAAGATGCGGCCGACCTCGTACACGCGCTCGAGCCCGCCGACGATGAGCCGCTTCAGGTGCAGCTCCGTCTCGATGCGCAAAAACATGTCGATGTCGAGCGCGTTGTGGTGCGTGACGAACGGCCGCGCCGCCGCGCCGATCTCGAGGGTTCCGAGCACCGGCGTGTCGACCTCGAGGAAGCCGTTCGAGTCGAGGTACTCGCGCACGGCCTTGATGATCTTCGAGCGCGTCACAAAGGTCTTGCGCACGTCGGGGTTCACGATCATGTCCAGATACCGCTGGCGATAGCGCAGATCGGTATCCTTGAGGCCGTGGAACTTCTCCGGCAGCGGGTGCAGGCACTTCGTCAAGAGCGTGACCTCCGCCGCGTGCACGGACACCTCGCCCAGGCGCGTGCGGAACACATGGCCGCGGACGCCGATCACGTCTCCGAGGTCGAAGTCCTTGAAGCGCGCGTAGGCGTCCTCGCCGACGTCGTCCGTCCGGACGTAGACCTGTATCTGGCCGTCGCGGTCGAGCACGTGCGCAAAGCTCGCCTTGCCCATCACGCGGCGCGACATCATGCGCCCGGCGACGGTGACCACCGCCCCCTCGAGCGCGGCGAAGTTTTCGAGAATCTGGGCCGAGCGGTGCGTCTGGTCAAAGCGCGTCAACCGGTACGGGCTCATGCCGTCCCGCTCGAGCGAAAGCAGCTTTTCCATCCGGATGCGGTTCTGTTCGGACACTTCCTGCCGGAAATCTTCGGACATGCGGGGATTCCTCCTATGTTTGATTCGATCGGTCGGGCTTCGAAATCTCCAGCACCTTGAGCCGGATCGTGCCGCCGGGCGTCAGCGCTTCGACCGTGTTGCCGACGCGCGCGCCCATCAGCGCCTTGCCGATCGGGGATTCGCCG
This sequence comes from Clostridiales bacterium, assembly GCA_012514855.1. The sequence continues at coordinate 290 of JAAYZL010000081.1, read as the reverse complement.
GAGATGTAAAGTTTTTTCGGGTCGGTCTCGGTGAAGCCGACCAGCGTATAGGTCTCCTCGACGGTCTCATCGCCGTACTCGACGTCGGCCCTGACGGCGTTTCCGATTGCCACGACGTCGGTCGACAGGTGGCTGTCGTCGACGAAGGTGCCGGTCTTGAGCGTGTTCTCCACCTCGGCGATCCGGCCGTAGACGCGCGCCTCGGCGTTCTTCGCCTCGGCGTACTCCGCGTTCTCGCTCAGGTCCCCGTGGCCGCGGGCCAGCTTGATCTCCTCGGCCACCTGCAGCTT
>JAAYZL010000523.1 GCA_012514855.1 Clostridiales bacterium | reverse complement strand
GAAGGCGGCACGAGGTCTCCGAGCACTTCTCGCATCTCGAGAAGATCTGGGCAAGCTACGACGTGTATCTGAAAAAAACCGGAGAGTGACATGCAAAAAACCGCAATCGTGATCGGAGGCGGCGCGGCCGGTTTGATGGCCGCGCTGTTTGCAGCGCGCGGGGGCGCCCGCGCGGCGCTCGTCGAGCGCACCGAGAAGCTCGGCAAGAAGATATACATCACCGGCAAGGGCCGCTGCAACCTGACGAACGCGGTCTCCCGGGAGGAATTCCTCGAGCGCGTGCTGCACAATCCGCGGTTTCTGTACGCGTCGCTCGCGGCGCTCGACCCCGCGGGGCTGATGCGGCTGATGGAGGAGCTCGGCGTGCCGCTCAAGACCGAGCGCGGCGGCCGCGTGTTCCCCGCCTCCGACAAGGCGAGCGACGTGACCTCCGCGCTCGCGAAGGAGCTCCAGCGCCTCGGCGTCTCCGTCCGGCTGAACGCGCGCGCGGCGGAAATCCTCGCCGAAAACGGCCGCGCCGCGGGCGTCCGGCTCGAGGACGGAACCCGGCTCTTGGCGGGCGCGGTCATTCTCGCGACCGGCGGAAAGAGCTACCCCTCGACCGGTTCGACCGGCGACGGCTATCAACTCGCCGCGGCGCACGGGCATTCGCTCGTCGAGCCGCTGCCGGCGCTCGTGCCGATCGAGACGGCGGAAAACTGGCCGAAGGAGCTGACCGGCCTGACGCTCAAAAACGTCCGGCTGAGCGCGGCGGCCGCCGAAGGCAAAAAACCGCTGTTTTCGGAGCAGGGCGAGCTCTTGTTCACGCACTTCGGCATCTCCGGCCCGCTCGCGCTGACGCTGTCGAGCCTCTTGCCGAAGGAGCTCTCGGGCGTAAAGCTCCTGATCGACCTGAAGCCCGCGCTCGACGCCGAGACGCTGGAAAAGCGGCTGATCCGCGACCTGCACGAGAACGCCAAAAGGCCGCTGATCGCGGTGATGAGCGGCCTCGCGCCGCACAGCCTCGCGCTGAAGCTCGTCGAGCTCGCGGGGCTCTCCCCGGCGCACCCGTCGAACGCCGTCACGCAGGGCGAGCGCCGCAGGATCGTCGGGCTTCTGAAGGCGCTGCCGCTGACCCCCTCGGCTTTGCGCGGCTTCTCGGAGGCGGTCGTGACGCGCGGCGGCATCCCGGTCAAGGAGGTCAACCCGTCGACGATGGAGTCGAAGCTGCTGCCCGGCCTCTTCATCGCCGGCGAGCTGCTCGACGTCGACGCGACGACCGGCGGCTTCAACCTGCAGATCGCCTTTTCGACCGGCGCGCTCGCCGGAAAGAGCGCCGCAAAGGAGGGAATCGCGTGAAAATCCGCATCTCCGGGCTCGTCAACGACTCGATCGTCGACGGCCCCGGCTTCCGGTTCGCCGTCTTTACACAGGGCTGCCCGCACATGTGCCCCGGCTGCCACAACCCGCAGACGCACGACTTCGGCGGCGGGAGCGACGTGGACACGTCGGAGATCGCCGAAAAATTCCTCGCGAACCCGCTCCTGGACGGCATCACGCTGACCGGCGGCGAGCCGTTCCGCCAGCCGGAGGCGTGCCGGATACTGGCGGAGGCCGCGCGCGAAGCGGGGCTCAACGTCTGGGCGTACAGCGGCTATACATACGAGGAAATCCAGAGAAATCCCGCGATGCGCGCGCTGCTCTCGAAGGTCGACGTGCTCGTCGACGGCCGCTTCGT
>JAAYZL010000522.1 GCA_012514855.1 Clostridiales bacterium | reverse complement strand
TCCGCTCCTCCCTTGGGGATGGATGAAGGGGTCGAAACCCCTTCATTTTCCATCCGCAGGCGACGGCATGTACGTCGCCGAGGAGCGCGGCATGTCCGCGCTTCCCTGCAGGATTTCCGGCCGTGGCGCGCAGCGCCACAGGAAATCCTGAATTCCGGGAAATGCGAGATTGCATTTCTCGGATAGCGTGGCGACTTTGTCGACACGCCGGGCCGCGAATCCGTCGAAACGGGTCCGCGGCCTGTTTTTTGTCGAATTACTTCCTCAACCCGACGAGGATGACGCCCTTGATCTTGTTCTCCTTGGACTCCTTCATGAAGCGCACGCCCTTCTCGGCGTCCTCGAGCGGGAACTCGTGCGTGATGATGGGCGCGAGGTTCACCTGCCCGGAGGACACGACGTGGAACACGTTGTCCCACACGCGCGGCGCGAGCCACGAGCACTTGATCGTGCGGTCGAGCTGTATCGCCTCGAGCATCGGCACCTCAAGCTTGTCCTCCGGGCCCGGCAGGCCGAAGTAGACGATGGTCGACGCCGCGCCGGTGACCAAGAGCGCCCCTTGCAGCGCGTCCATGTTGCTGGTCGCGACGATCGCGCGGGGAGCGAGGTGCCCGAGCAGCTCCTTGACGCGCGCGGCGAGGTCGGGGGCGTAGTCGGGGGAGTTCCTGTCGGCGGTGTTGATGGCGAACGTCGCGCCGACTTGTTTTCCGACGCCGAGCGGGAAGTCGCGCCGGCCGACGAGCACGACGCGGCCCGCGCCGGCGGCCTTCGCGAGCTGCACCATCATCAGCCCGATCGGGCCGGGGCCGAACACGACCACGTCCTGCCCGAGCTCGATGTCCAGCCGCTTGATGCCGTAGGTCGCGCACGCGAGCGGCTCCGCCAGCGCGCCGTGCTCGAACTTCACGTTGTCGGGAATCTTGTACACATGCGTGTACTTGACCTTCACGTACTCGGCGAAGCCGCCGTTGACCGTGACGCCGATGACCTCGAGGTTCGGGCAGACGTTGAACTCGCCGCGCATGCAGTACTCGCAGGCGTTGCACTGCTGCACCGGGTTGACGGCCACGCGGTCGCCCTCCTTGAACAGCGCGTTTCCGAGCTTGCCGACCTCGACCACGACGCCGCTCATCTCGTGGCCTAAGTACAGCGGGCCCTTGCCGTCCGGCGTTCCCAGCGGGCTGTGGCCGTAGTAATAGGAAACGTCCGAGCCGCAGATCGAGCAGGCCATGACCTTGATCAGCACCTCGTTGTCCGCGATTTCGGGGATGTCGTGCTCCTCGAGCTTCATCACGAGCGGCTCGTAGAAGTTCTGAACCACCATTTTTCCGCGCATGGCTTTCCCTCCTGTCAAAACACTAATCCTTGCAGTATTTTTTGTTGAGCGCGTCGACGAACTTGAAGCAGTCCTCGGCGACCTCCCAGGCGTTCGGCCACTCGCACAGGTCGATTGCCCACCAGTCGCACTTGTATTCGCCGACGTTCAGAAGCGCCGGAATGACCTCGTCGAAGTTGATGTAGCCGTCGCCGAAGGGCGCGTGGGTGGAGGTGCCGGTCTCGTTGAGGGTTCC
>JAAYZL010000521.1 GCA_012514855.1 Clostridiales bacterium | reverse complement strand
TCGCGCCGACCTCGGCGAACTTCTTCTTGATCTCCTCGGCGGCCTCCTTGGAGACGCCCTCCTTGACGGGCTTCGGGCAGCTGTCGACGAGGTCCTTGGCTTCCTTCAGGCCCAGGCCAGCGACGACTTCGCGAACGACCTTGATGACCTTGATCTTCTCCGGGCCGACCTCCTTCAGGACGACGTCGAACTCGGTCTTCTCCTCTTCGGGAGCGGCGGCTTCGGCGGGCGCGGCGGCGGCGACCGCGACGGGCGCGGCGGCGGATACGCCGAACTTCTCCTCGAGTTCCTTCACGAGCTCAGCCAGCTCCAGGACGGTCATGGACTCAATGGCGGAAATAATCTCAGTGCGATTCATGGTGATACCTCCATATTTCTTCGTAGTTGGGGGAATTCAGTGTCTGTTCCAAGCCGGTTACTCTTCGCCGGCCTTCAGCTTGCGAACCGCCTCGACCGCGTACACGAACTTGCGGAGGACGCCTGAGAGCACGCCCACGAATCCGGTGATCGGCGCGTTCATGCTGCCCATGAGCTTGGCGATGAGGACTTCCCTGGGCGGCAGCTCCGCCAGAGCCGTCACGCCCGCCTGGTCGACGACCTTGCGGTCGACCATGCCGCATTTGACGCTGATCTTCTTGTTCTTCTTCAGGTACTCGGTGATGATCTTCGCCGGGGCGACCGGGTCCTCGTAGCCGAAGGCCACGGCCGTGGGGCCCTTCAGGTAGTCTTCGAGCCCATGGATCTCGAGGTCGCGCGCCGCCAGCGTGAGCATGGTATTCTTGAGAACCGCATATTCCACGCCCGCCTTGCGGAACTGGTTGCGGAGGTCGGTGACCTCCTCGACCGTCAGGCCGCGATAGTCGATGAGTACGACGGACTGCGCGCGGCCGAGCTTGTCCCGAATCTCGGCGACGACCGTCTTCTTGAGTTCAAAGTTTTTGGACATCGTTTCAACACCTCACATTCCCGTCCGGTTTGACGGCAATAAAAGCCCCTGCGCATGGGCGCAAGGGCGTGTAAAACACACTTCCTTTGCGCCTCGGCGAGCAACCCCGAAGGGCATTTATGCGCAAGCGCACTCGCTGTCTGTGGCACGGCGGCTTTTCGGCCGATGACGATTGTACCGCGGGAAGGGTACAAAGTCAAGTTAAATTTCTCCGTGTCAGTGCTTTTTCTTGTCGGAGCTCGCGACGACCACGCGCTGGAGCACGATGAACAGCAGAAGCAGCGCGCCGGTCGCGATCTTGCCCCACCAGGAGAGCAGGTTTCCGTTGAACGTGATCAGCGCCGGGATCAGCGACTTCAGCAACACGCCGCAGAACGTCCCGAACATGTAGCCGACGCCGCCGGTCAAGAGGGTTCCCCCGATGACCGCCGAGGAGATCACGTCGAGCTCCATCCCCGATAGGCTCTGGCACCAGCCGGACTTCACGTACAGCGTGTACGCGACGCCCGCGAGCACCGAGCACAGCCCGTTGAAGCCGTACACGAGCACCTTCGTCCGCGCGACCGGCAGGCCCATCAGCTTCGCCGACTGCTCGTTTCCGCCGATCGCGTAGACGTTCCGCCCGAACTTCGTGCACTGCAGGAGGTACGTGCCGAGCAAAATCATGAACACGAACAGCAGCACGTAGAAGTTGATGAACGCCGTGGGCTTGATCCTCACCCACTCGAGAGCACCGCTTTCAAACGTCGGCGCGTAGAGCACGACCTTCCAGCCCGCCAGCGCGTCAAACGCCGGGTGGCTGATGCCGATCGACTCCGAGGAGATCAGCGCCGTCGAGCCGCGCGCGAGGAACATGCCCGTCAGGGTCGCGATAAACGGCGGCACGTTCAGGAACTGGATCATCGAGCCCATCGCGAGCCCGAGCGAGACGCCGACGACGAGCGCCGCCGCGATGCACAAAAACGGGTCGAGGCCGAGCACCGCGTTTCCGTAGGCGATGAACATGCCCGTCAAGGCGCCGACCGCGCCGACAGACAGGTCGATGCCGCCCGCGATGAGCACCATCGTCATGCCGACCGCCGAGACGCCGATGTAGGCGTTGTCGATGAACAGGTTCAGAAACGTCCGGACCGACGTGAAGCCCTTGCCCCCGTAGGCGGCCGCCCCGGCCGCGTAGATGACCAGGAAGATGCCGATCGTCGCCAGCACCATGACGTACTTCGGGTTCGAGAGCTTCGCAAACACGCCGCGCTTAGGCACGCACATCACCGCCCTTCCGAATCGCCGTGCGCATCTGCGAGCGCTTCGCGAGCCGCGCGCGCACCGGCTCCGATTGCAGCACGATCACGACCGCGACGATCAGCGCCTTGAACGCCATCGTCGCCTCGGCCGCGATGCTGAAGTAGTAGACAAACGTGATGATCGTGCGGATGATGATCGAGCCCATGACCGTCCCCGCGAGGTTGAACTTGCCTCCGGACATCGACGTGCCGCCGATGACGACCGCGAGGATCGCGTCGAGCTCGTAGTCCTTGCCGGCGTTGTTCGAGTCGTTGGACATGATGCGGCTCGAGTAGATCAGCCCCGAGATGCCCGCGAGGAACGCCGTCAGCGTGTAGACGAGAAGAATCACGCGCTTCGAGTTGAGGCCCGACACGCGGCTCGCCGACGGGTTCACGCCGACCGACTCGACGAACAGCCCGAACGCGGTCTTCCTCGTGAACAGCGCGACCGCCGCGACGACGACGGCCATGATGACGATCGGCGCCGGCAGGAACAGCAGACTGCCCTGCGAGATGAACTTGTACGGCGAGTACAGGATCGTAAACTGCTTGCCGGTCGTTATGATCTGCGCGATGCCGCGCCCGGCGACCATCAGGATCAGCGTCGCGATGATCGGCTGGATCTTGAGCCGCGAGACGAGCAGACCGTTGAACGCGCCCATCAGCGCGCAGGCGACGAGCGCCGCGAGGATGACCAGCGGGAACGGCGTGATCGACCAGTCGCCGGGCGTGGGGTAGGCGTATATGTCCCAGCGCATCAATCTCAGCGCCAGCGCGCCCGCGACGGCGACCGACGCGCCGACGGACAGGTCCGTCCCGCCGGTCGCGATGACCAGCGTCATGCCCATCGCGATGATCGTGATCTCCGCCGAGCGGTTCAGGATGTCGATGAGGCTTCCGTAGAGCACGCCGTTTTGCGGCTGGTAGCTGATCGAGAAGAAGTCCGGGCGGATGATGAGGCATACGAGGAGTATCAAAAGCTCCGCGACCGCGGCCCAGGTGAGTTTCGAGCGGATGATCCGCTCCATATTCAGTCGCTTCACGCACTCGCCCCCTCTCCCGCGATGGTCTTGAGGATATCGCTCTGCGTGCGCTCCCCGAACGGGCCGTCGAGCTCGCCCGCCTTCCTGCCGTCGCGCATGATCAGGATGCGGTTCGAGCAGCGGATGACCTCCTCGAGCTCGCTCGAGATGAACACGACGCTGACGCCGTTCGCGCACAATTCAAGCGTCAGCCGCTGGATCTCGGCCTTTGCGCCGACGTCGATGCCGCGCGTCGGTTCGTCGAGGATCAGCACCTCCGGCTCGGTCGCCATCCAGCGCGCGAGGATCACCTTCTGCTGGTTGCCGCCGGAGAGCTCGCCGACCTTCTT
>JAAYZL010000016.1 GCA_012514855.1 Clostridiales bacterium | reverse complement strand
CTCCAGCGGCTTGAAATAGCCGTCCTCGCAGACGATCAGCGGTGCATTTTGCTTGTCATGGATTCCGTTGTCCCGTTTCCATGCAAGCATGTCCTGTTCCGCGAGGCTCCGGGCATATTCGCTCTCCGCCAGCATCTGTGCCAGCGCCGCCTTCTCCTGTTCACTGTAGTTCACGGCCCACCTCCTGCAAGTATTCCAGAGCTTCCTGTGCTGTCAAATTATCCAGCAGATCCAATCCTTCGTCTGCCCTGCTTCGCGCCATGAGCAACCGGCAGAAATCGGGTTTGTCCCAGAGACGATCCTTATCCTCCGGCGTGTGCGTCGCGTGCGACATGGCTGTAAGGCTTGCATCGGCTTGCCACCGAAGGTTGGACAGGGCACGGTATCGCTCGTTCCGCTTCTTTTCCAGCGCGCGCCTGAGGTTGTACTCAGAGGGAGCGCGACTGCGTTTGACTGGCTCGCTGATCGCCGTGATTCCGAAATCCGCTGCAAGCTGCGTCGCAGCCTGGACTGGGGAGACCCCGAGCGCCTTTTCATAGAGCCTTACGACATCGCCGCCCTCATGACAGCCGAAGCAATAGAAGCCGCGGCTACCTTCGTACAGGCAGAGGGACGCTGTCTTCTCGCCATGGAAGGGACATTGCGTCCAGGCGCGTTTGCCGTGCCGTTTGAGTCTCCAACCCAACTTTTCTGCGGCGTCGACGCAGGGGATTTCCCGCACGGCGTCGAATATACCGCTCATGAGTCTGGTCTTCTGCTGTCCGCGGTGTTGTCGAAGCACTCGACTTCCCGGCAATCCTCGGAAAAATGGCGCACCGGAATGCCGCGCCAGCGCGCACGAAGGAGCTCGACTTTCATGCCGGCGCTGATCGTGTCGCCGAAGTACCACACTTCACGGCAGTGGCAGAGCAGGATCAGCCCCATGTGCAGGGCAAGCTCGCGAGTATTGGCGCTCTCCTCATTGTCGAGGAACTGCGGGAACAGCAGGTGTGGCGCCATGGGCAGCGCGCCCTGCGAGAGCGCGAAGGTGCTATAGCGTCGTGCGTTTTGCACATTGTGCTCTATGTCGCCGGCATACGGCGAGCATATGTAGACCATAGGCATGTAGCCAAGCCGCTGTGCGCTTTCTTCGCGCGCGATGTTCTTGAGCGCCCGCGCCGCCGTAGGGTCGTGGTAGCCCTCGTGATTTCTATCGTTCATAGGTCACTCTTCTCCTTTGTGGCCGGAGGGCGGTGAAGCCCTCCGGGCGTCCTCTGTTTATTGAATGTCGGTCGGATCGAGCTCGAGCACCTCGCCGGTGAAGGGATTGATCTCCGGTGCGGCTTCGTCCTCGTAGCTTATCTGTGCGGCGTAGGTTCGGATCTGCGCGGCCATGTTCTCTACAGGCTCGAGCTCCTCCGTCGTAAGCCGGCGATCCAGCGCGAACTGCCCCTGCGTGAAGACGACGCCATTAACGCTCGTCGCTTTTTTCAGGGTGAAGCGCGTCGCGACCATGCAGGTCTTGAGCCCCCGGCTCAGAAGCCTCTTGACATAGGCGGAGAACTCCTTCAAGGAGCCTATGGGCAGCGTCAGCACCAGCGGGAGCACCTCGCCGGGTTTGAGGACGAACAGACGGCGCTTGCTCTTGCAGGCCTTGCCTCCGTTCGCACCGGTGCCGAACTGGTTCAGCGGGCAGCGCGCACACGTGCCACCAGGGTTGCCGACACCGGTCACGCCGTCGTTGCTCAGGCAGTCCGGCGGATTCTTGCTGCCGTTGTAGCTCTCGCTGTAGTAAACCTGTAGCGGGTGGTGGTAGAGGATGACGCCGATGAGTTCCTTCACGGCATCGGTCTCGCCAGGGTTCTCGCCCGGCATCTCGAACACCGTAACGCCGCCGATGGGGAAGCTCACACGGTCGAATGTTATGTCCAGGCCGGCCATTTCCTCGGTCAGCGCATCGGTCAGGCTGAAGCCCTCCAGGGCCGTGTAGCTATTGATGGTCGTTAGCTCGTTCTTGCTCATGCTAAAATCCTTCCTTTCGTAGTTCACCGGGCATTGCGCACGCTGACCATGGTTTTCTCGAACACGCTCACGAGGCCATTGAGCCACGCGGGGAGTGCGTCGCTGCCTTCAGGATGCTCAGCGCCGCCGAGGCTCTCGGTGTTCTCGGCGATCTGCTCCTTCACAAAGGCGGAGAGCGAGTTCGCGTTGACGGTCTCGTAGATCAGGTCGCCGAAGCCCTCTGCACGGAGCGCTGCGAACAGCTCATCCTTCTTGCCCGCAGTGGCGGAGGCGCGGGTCTTGGTGGTCAGGCAGAACATCGTTCCGGCGCGGGTGAAGTTCTGCGTTTCCGTCTCTGCCATGAGCTCGGACAGATGCCAGTCCACATTGTCGATGTCCACATTGAGTTGTTTCAGTTCGGCCTCCAGCGCGGCTTTGCGGTCGCGCAGGGCCTTCAACTCGTCGGCTAGGTCAAAGAGTCGATCCTGCATGGTAGTTCCCCCTCCAGTTCCTGAATTCGGACACTCGCTGCTTCAAGTACGGTTTCCAGCTCGGCAGCGCGCAGGCTAAGGCAGGCAATGATGATGTCCCGCTTGCAGAGCTCATGAAGGCGTCGGTATTGATAGGCATCCAGTTCGCCCAGCGCGCGGATTGCCCGCAGCAGGTCAGGTTCCCTCGTGGCGGCGTGTTTCTGCTCCTTCATGGCGTTGCCTCAATCCTTCATCGTGAGGAAACGAGGATCGAGAGAACCTCGTCCGCCGCCTCGGTTGTATGCCTTTACGATCGCCAGCGCATGGGCAATGTCGGAGGAGGATCGTTGCTGCCTGCGCGCCTCGTCGCGCAGATCGTCGTAGCTCGCGCCGCGAAGTCTCTTTACGAACCGCTCCCGGTTGATCGCATCGCCATATTCCGTAACAAGCGTGCCGACGCCACCCAGGATGTAGCTGGTCAGGCTCCATGCCGCACCCCTCCAGGTATCGACGATCAGGCGCAGGATGCGCGCATATTCCTCCCCGCCGTGATCCTTGTACAGCCGGTACGCCTTGGAAAGGGCGGCGATGGTGTTCTGCGTTGCGCTGCCGGACCCATTCAGCAGGGAGAGGCCGGCGCTCGCCGTAAGTGCGCGGAATTCTTCTGCTTCCGGGCTTCCGGAGATCATCATTGCTTTGAACCGGGCCTTGAAGGCGACTTCCTTCGATGCGCCATTTTGAACCGCGAACAGGTGGGCTTCATCCTCATAGCTCAGCCCGAAGTACACCTTGCAGTCCACCGGGAAGGGTGTTGCGCCATGCACTTTCTTCAGCGCCAGCAGCGTGTGAGCGCCGTCGAATACATAGAAGCGCCCGTCGCGGAAGGAAACCTTGAGCGTGTTGGAGACGCGCGGGTCAAAGTTATCCACAATCTTTTCCACACGTGCATTGTCGATGCTCCGCTGGTAACTGGTGTCGGTGAAAAGAACATTGCTCATCAGTTGACAGTACTCGTAGCCGCAGGTGTCGGTGCACATCCTGATGGCGGAGTTAAGAGCAGAGCTCTCTCGACGGGTAATCTGGGCTCCATTGTCGCGACGTGTGTTCCAGTTCTGATTCCAGTTGATCATTGGTTGTCCATCTCCTTCACGTGTTCATCAAGGGTTTCCACGACGTCGGCCGCGGAGGTCAGTATCTCTCTCAGGGTTTGCGTGTTCTCCGGGGTGGCCATCCCCGACGTATACAACCGTACGGCGTTGTCCACTGCAGCGAGGAAGTTGTTGACCACGAAGCGCATATGATCCTCAACGAAGTGGAACATCTCCTTCCGATCGGGCAGCGGCGCACCCACATGGATGGGGTGACCTTTGTACATGGCAACCGAGGAGGGGCTATTGGTGGAGCTTGGCTGCTCGGATTGCCGCGTCGCCGTCGGTTGTGTCTGCTCCGGTCGCACAGCCTGTCTGGCTGAATCTGCCGTCTGCTTCGCTGCCTCAGCAACTTCCTTCTCACACGAGCGGCAAAGCGCAGAGAATCCATGGCGGTTCGAGGGAATCGCAAAGTCGGACATGGCCCTCTCCTGCCCGCAGCGGTCACAGACCTTTGTCTCATCGGCATGCTCCCTGTGCATCAGTTCGGTGTAGGCGCGGTTGATGGAGATCTCGCCGGACCGGAGCTTGTGCTTGGTATCATCGTCGGCAGCTTCGGTCAGTTTTTTGACCTTGTGAATGGTGTCGTGGGAAACGCCGGCAATTTGTGCGAGCTTTCTCCTGCTCTCGCCGGCTAGTCCAGCTTCCGCAGAATTCTGCGTAAGCTGGGGTGAATTTCCTCCTGTTGACGTCGCCTGCCTTATCCGCGCTTGCTGCTTAAGCAATGGCTCAAATTTCAGCGCCAGCACGCCCTTCTGGTACGAAGTCAGATTACGCCGCCCGAGCTGGTTCGTGATGATCCACAAAAGCGCATCCTCCCGGCTCTCGAACTCCTTCTCCGATACCGAGAACGGAATGTCATGCATATGGCAGATCTCGTAGCGGTTGTGGCCGTCCACGATCGCGCCGTTCCATACGGTAAGAGGCGATTCGCAGCCCTCCTTCAGAATGCTGGCTTCCAGCATGGCCCGCTCCTCGTCGGTCAGAGGCGGAATCAGGTCTCGAAACTCCGGATCGATGGTCAATGTCCGTAGTTCCTTGATGGGATGTTGTTCAGTCAGAGGGTTTCTTGCTCCTTCAATCATGGATGTCCTCCTGTTTCTGTGGTAAAAGGGTTCCGCCCGGCGCGGCAATCGTCCACCAACACCTTGGCGAGATTGGCCTTGTCGCGGAGCGCCTGGAGCACTTTTTCGTCGACGGTGTCACGGGCGACGAGGTGGATGTAAGTACAGGGCTTGTGCTGGCCGACGCGGTGAATGCGGGCGCGGGTCTGTTCGTAGTTGCTCATGGAGTAGTCGAGTGAGTAGAACACCATGGTGCTGGCGGCGGTGAGCGTGATGCCGAGGCCCGCCGTGGCAATCTGGCCGACGAATACGGTCACACCGGGGCCAGAGTCTGGCTGACAATCGTTCTGGAAGGCCGCCACCTGCGCGTCGCGGTCTTTGATCTCGCCGGAAATCTGCGAATACCGGATGCCCTTCTTCGTAAGCAACTTCCCGATGGCGCGTATCTCCGGGATGAACCGGGCGATGACCACCAGCTTCTGCGCGTCTGTCTCCGCGCTTTCGACGATGTCGGCGAGCGCGTCCAGCTTAGCAGTGCTGATTGGATGCGCGCCGCACAGCGGCAAACTGGAGCCAGCGTCACGCTGGTCGTCGCCGCCGAGGAATCCGCCCGTGAGCTGCGAGAGCCGCAAAAGCCGGGTCAGCACGTTGGTCACGGTCACGGTGTCGCCAGCCAGCTCCGCGTAGCTGTCCTTGACGAGCTGGCGGTAGGTGCGCATGGCGGCAGGTTCCAATTCCACGCGCTGCACGATGTCCGTGGTGTCAGGGAGGTCGAGGCATTCCGCCTTTGTCGCCCGGAACACGATGGAATGCAGGCGCTCGGTGAACTCCGACTCCATCGACCGCTTCATGACCGGGGTGTGGTTGCCATAGCCCACCATGTCGAAGTAGCGGTTGCGGAACAGGTAGAAGCTGTTCCCGTACACGCTCGGGTCGGCGAATTTGTACTGGCTGAACACGTCCACCGGCTTGTTGGTGATGACCGTGCCGGTGAGCAGCAGCCGATACTTCACCTTTGCGCCCAACCGATGCAGCGTCTTCGAGGCCGCGATGTTGTGGGTCTTGATCTTATGGCCCTCGTCGCACACGATCATGTCGGGCCGCCATTTCGCCAGCTCCGCTTCCAGCCGCCACGCGCTTTCGTAATTCACGACGAGGATTTGGAGCGCCGTGCCGTTCATGTGCCGGATGATATCGACCTTCCGGGCGGTGGTGCCTTCGAGCACGGCCAGCGCATAGTCGAAGGCGGCGAATTTCTGAAACTCGTCCTGCCAGACGCCGAGGATTGACAGCGGCGCGACGATCAGCAGGCGTTGGATATGCCCGGCGTTCCATAGCGCGCCGGTGATGGCGATGGAGGTCAACGTTTTGCCGGTTCCCATTTCCATCAGGAGCGCCGCGCCGCCGCTCTGTGCCAGCCTTTCCAGCGCGAATCTCGCCGCCTTGGTCTGGTGCCGATAGGGAGCCGCGCGAATTGGAAGTGT
>JAAYZL010000080.1 GCA_012514855.1 Clostridiales bacterium | reverse complement strand
TTTTGTTTGTCGACGTGCGAATTCCGTATATCGCCCGCCGACCCGCAATCCGTCCCGGATTGCTAAACCCAAATGGCATGTAGTCCCTTGATTATACAATATTTCCGCCCGCTTTGCACCCGTTTCCGGGAATTTCATATTTTACCCCACGTTCTATCGACAATCTGCCCAATTGTGCTATAATAACGGAAGGAAGCATTTGGAGGTGCCCATGGACGATTTTCTCGAACAGGTCGTCGAGCGGAGGCGCCGCGGCGCGTCGGAGGCGCTCTACTACGCCGCGTGGCTATTTTTGGCTGTGTTCGCGTTCGTCGGGTTGACGAATTTGACGGGCATGCTGTATACCGGCGAGGACGGAGGGCTTGGATTCAACCCCGTCTCGCTCGCGATGGGCGCCGTGTTCTTGGGCGCGGCGTTCCTCCTGTGGAAGGCGACGTTCCGGCTTCGCACCGAGTACGACTACAGCTTCACAAACGGCGTCATCGACGTCGCGCGCGTGATGAACCGCAAGAAGCGCGCGTATCTGACGAGCGTCGAGACGAAGGAACTGCGCGCGGCTGGGGAGGTCGGCAGCGCCGCCTACCAGAAGTGGGCGCGCGAGGACGGCGTGAAGCTGCACAAATGGTATGTGAACGGCGGCGCGAAGCTGTATTTTTTCGCGTTTGAGAGGAAGGGCGGAAGGCATCTGATGCTGCTCGAGCTGAACGACGAGATGGCGAAGCTGATCTTCAACCGCCGGTACATGCCCTCGAGCGCGTGGGACGGGGCGTACAGGGGCGTATGAAAGCATATCTGGACAACAGCGCGACGACGCGCCCGACCGAGGGCGTGATCGCGGCGGTGACAACCGCGATGCGCGACATGTATTTCAACCCGTCGTCGGTCTACGCGCCGGCGGTCGAGGTGTTCCGAGCGGTTCGCGCGTGCCGCGAGGCGGTGCTCGAAAAGCTCGGCGCACAGGGCGAAAAGCTGCTGTTCACCTCCGGAGGCACCGAGGCGAACAATCTCGCGATCCTCGGCGCGGTCGCGCGGATGCGCGGAAGGCAAGTCGTCGCCGTCGGCGCGGCGGAGCACCCGTCCGTCCGCGCGCCGTTCGAGCGATTGAAGGACATGGGCCACGACGTGCGCTCGCTCGGCGTCGATTCCGGGGGCGAGCTCGACTGGGACGCGCTCGAGAAGGCGCTCCAAGACGGCGCGAGCCTCGTCAGCTTCATGCAGGTCAACAACGAGACCGGCGCTTTGCTCGACTGCGAGCGGCTCTACCGAACCGTCGCCGGGCGCGCGCTCGTGCATATCGACGGCGTGCAGGGATTCCTGCGCGTGCCGTTCGACATGAAGAACGCGGACATGTACACGCTCAGCGCGCACAAGATCCACGGGCCGAAGGGCGTCGGCGCGCTCGCGCTCCGCAAGAATATCCGGCTCGAGCCCGCGCACATCGGCGGGGGACAGGAGGAGGGGCTGCGCTCCGGCAACGAGAACACGCCGGGCATCGCGGGGCTTTTTCAGGCCGTCCGGGAGATGGACGCGTCGGGGCTCAAGGAGAAGAAGCTCTATATGGTAAAGCGCTTCCTCGACGCGGTTCCGGAGGCGCTCATAAACGGCCCGGAGCCGGAAAGGGGCGCGCCGCACATCCTGAACATCAGCTTTCCTGGTGTCCGCGGCGAGACGCTCTTGCACGCGCTCGAGGCGGAGCAAGTGTACGCGTCGACCGGCTCGGCCTGCTCTTCGAAGAAGAAAGTGATGTCGCCGGTGCTGACCGCGATGGGCATCCCGCCCGAGCGCGCCGAATGCGCTTTGCGGTTCAGCCTGTCGCCGCACACGGAGTTGCAGGAAATCGACCGCGCCGCAGAGGCGCTTCGGGACGTATATCCGAAGCTCCGGCGGTTCCAGAGGAGATAGGGGAATGAGGGACGTGCTGCTCGTCCGGTTCGGCGAGGTACATTTGAAGGGCCAGAACCGCCCGTATTTTTTGAAGGCGCTGACCGACAACGTCAAGCGCGCGGTGAAGCCGCTCGGGGGCCACGTGTGGCTGTCCGACTCGCGCATCTACGTGTCGGGCGTGGACGACATCCGCGCGGCGGCGGAGCGCGTGCGCCGCGTGTTCGGCGTGCACTCGGTCAGCCCGGCGGTCGAGATGGAGAAGGACGCAAATGCGATCGCCGACAAGTGCGCGGCAATGATGCGGCCGCTTTCGGGCACGTTCAAGGTGTTCGCGCGCCGCTCGGACAAGCGGTTTCCGCTGGACTCGATGGAGCTCGCGAGGGAGATCGGCCACCGCGTGCTCGAGCAAAACCCGAATCTCTCGGTCGACGTGCGCCGCCCGGAGCACAAATTGAACGTCGAGATCCGCGACAACGCGTACCTGTCCGTCGGAGAGATCGAGGCCGTCGGCGGCATGCCGATGGGCACCGGCGGCAAGGCGGCGCTGCTGCTCTCCGGCGGCATCGACAGCCCGGTCGCCGGCTATCAGCTGATGCGCCGCGGCGTGACCGTGTGCGCGATCCACTTTCAGAGCCCGCCGTACACGGGCGAACTGGCGCTCGACAAGGTGCTGCAATTGTCGAAAATCCTCGGCGAGTACGGAAACGGCATGCGCGTCTACCTCGTGCCGTTCACGGACATACAGACCGCGATCCACGAGAAGTGTCCGGACGGGCTGGGGACGCTTATCACGCGCAGGTTCATGATGCGCGTCGCGGAGAGGATCGCCCGAAAATTCGGCGCGCAGGCGCTGATCACCGGCGAGAGCCTCGGCCAGGTCGCGAGCCAGACGATGGAGGCGCTCGCCTGCACCGACGCCGTGGTGAACATGCCGGTGTTCCGGCCCCTGATCGGCATGGACAAGCTCGAGATCACCGGGATCGCGGAGAAAATCGGAACCTACGCGGTGTCGATACTGCCCTACGAGGACTGCTGCACCGTGTTCACGCCGCGCCACCCGGTCACGAAGCCGAGGGTCGAGGCGATGGCCGACGCGGAGAGCCCGCTCGACGTCGAGGCGCTCGTCAGCGAGGCGGTCGAGAACGCGGCGACGGAGATCGTATGAACATCGAGCAGTACATCGAGCATCTTCAAAACAGCCCGTCGTTCATGCAAAACGTCGCGGCGTGGAGGGTGCTGCCCGCGCGCGAGGCGAGGTACGCGGACTTCCCGGAGGGGCTGAATGGGCAGCTCGTCGAGGCGCTCGGGCGGCGCGGCATCGGAAGGCCGTACATACACCAAAGGCTCGCGATCGAGGCCGCGATTTCGTCCGAGGACCTCGTCGTCGTCACGCCGACGGCCTCCGGAAAGACGCTCTGCTACAACGTCCCGGTGCTCGACGCGATTTTGGCGAACGAGTCCAACCGCGCTCTGTACC
>JAAYZL010000520.1 GCA_012514855.1 Clostridiales bacterium | reverse complement strand
CGCCGACCGGCCAGACCTACACCGTCGTGCGCGGCGACACGCTCTCGGGCATCGCGGCGCGCTTCGGAACGACCGTCGCCGAGCTCGTGAGGCTCAACAACATCGCAAACCCGAACCTGATCTTCCCCGGCCAGGTGTTGATCATCAGCGAGGGCACGACGCCCCCGCCGACCGGCCAGACGTACACGGTCGTGCGCGGCGACACGCTCTCGGGCATCGCCAACCGCTTTGGGACGACCGTCGCCGAGCTCGTCAGGCTCAACGGCATCGCCGACCCGAACCTGATCTTCCCCGGCCAGATCCTGATCATCCGCGAGGGCTCCGGCCCCGCCGGGCTCTGAGACCGACGACACCCGAACCGAGGGGCCTGAAAAGGGCCCCTTTGCCTTGTGTTTTTGGGAAGAACCGAGTATAATCATCCGGGAAGGGGGGCGGTTTGCATGCGGGGCATCGCGCGGCGGGCGCTTCCCGTTCTGCTGGCGCTTTTGCTGATCGCGGGGGTCTACGCGGGGCTCCACGGGGCGCTTGGGACGGACCCGTTCGGGCACTCCGCCTACGACAGCTACACGCTGCAGGCGCTCGCGTGGCGCGAGGGGCGGCTCTCGCTCGGGCGCGACTACCCGCATCTCGAGCTCGCGGTCTTCGAGGGCGACTGGTACGTGAGCTTCCCGCCGGTGCCGTCCCTCGTGCAGCTTCCGCTTACGCTGCTGTTCGGGCGAAACACGCCGGACGGCGCGCTCGTGAAGCTGTGCGTCGCGGGCGCGTTTCTGCTCCTGTATTTTTATTTCCGGCGCGACCGGGGGCTCGGCCCGTGGGCGTCCGCCCTGTGGGCGCTGTTCCTCGTGTTCGCGACGGACATGTTCTCGATCTCGATCGACGGCGGCGTCTGGTATCAGGCGCAGGCGCTGAATTTCCTGCTGCTGACCGGCGCGTTCGTCGCGATGGCGCGAAGAAAGCCCACGCTTTCCTGCGCGCTGTTCGCGCTTGCGGTGGGCTGCCGTCCGTACACGGTGTTTTTCGGGCCCGCGCTGCTCTCGATGTATCTTCGCGGGACGCGCAGGCTGAAGCCGCTCGTTCCGGGGCTTCTGGCGGGCCTCGCGATCGCAGCGTGCTACGCCGCGTACAACTTCGCGCGGTTTCGCAATCCGCTCGAGTTCGGCCACAATTTCCTTCCGGAGTTCACCCGCGTCGCGACCGGGCAGTTCTCGCTTCGGTACGTATGGAAAAATGTGCGGACGTTCCTGTTCGGGCTTCCGTTCTCCCTGAAGGACAGGGCGCCCGTTCTCCGGAGGTTCGGCTTCTCGATGTTTCTGTGCAACCCGGTGCTGTGGATGCCCGGCGCGTGGCTCGTGAAGGACCTCCGGCGCGGCGGGCCGGTGGTCGCGAAGCTCGCCGTGCTCGGGCTGATGCTCGTTCACCTGTTCTGCCTGCTCATGCACAAGAGCTTCGGCGGCTTCCAGTTCGGCGCGAGGTACACGCTGGAGCTGATCCCGTACGCGTTCGTCTATCTGCACCTCTCGAAGCGCCGCGCTCCCCGGACGTGGGAAGGCGCCGTGTTCTCGGCGGCTCTCCTGTTCAACGCGGCCGGCACGTATCTCCTCAACCGCTAGCCTTCCTGCGCAATTTCAGGTACTTGCGCCTCGTCGCCATGCCGCCGCGCAGATGCCGCTCGCGGCGGTTTTTTTCGAGCACCTCGCTCACCTCCCGAAAGAGGCCCGGGTCGATCTCCCGGAGGCGTTCGCGCATGTCCTTGTGAATGGTCGTCTTGCTCACGCCGAACTTCTCGGCGCACTGGCGAACCGTCTCGCCGGTGGACAGAATGTGCCTCGCGGCATCCGTCACGCGAATATAAATCTCCCGCTTCACCCGCATCCCCTCCACGT
>JAAYZL010000519.1 GCA_012514855.1 Clostridiales bacterium | reverse complement strand
GCCGCCCGAAGGGACCGTACCACGAGGGCTTCTGCCCCGGGGGAACCTGCGCGTTTGTGGATACGTTTCAGGAGCTCGGCGCGATCGAGCGGCCGTAGGCGGGATTTTTCTTGCGAAAACCCGGCGGGTGTGATATGCTTTGGTGGATGAGCATGGAAATTCGTCGGCAGGAGAGGGACATGGAGGCGCCAAAGTACGGGATGCTCGCGGACGCGCTGCGGCAGAAAATTCAGGGGGCGCGTGGGCGCCGGACGAACGGCTCAAGACCGAAGAGGAACTGGCCCGCAGGCGGCGCGGCAGCGGCACCTACGTCTGCCGGCAGCGCGCGAACGGCGTTCCGTCCGGGCCGGGAAGAGGTTTCGGAAAAACTGCCGTGGGCCCGATGAATGCCGCGGCGCTGCCGAGGGGGAGGATTTTATGCGCGACGAACTTGCGCTTCAACTGTACACCGTGAGAAGGAGCCTGCTCGCGGACTGTTCGGGCACGCTGCGCGCGCTCTCGTCGTTCGGCTGCCGCGCGGTCGAGCTGCTCGCGCCGGCGTTCGACGGCGGCAGGATCGCGCCATCGCGCCCGCCGCGGGAGTTCGCGAAACTGCTCGCGGACTGCGGACTGCGCGCGCTCAATGTGTCGCTCCCGCTGAGCGGCACGGGCTTCGACCAGTGGCTCCAGTTGATCGACTACTCCTGCGAGGTCTCAAGCCCCGCCGTCTGCTGTGCGATCGCGACACTCGAGGACCGCGACGGCGCGCTCCGGGTCGCCGACATGCTCAACCGCATCGGCGCGGCGTGCCTCGAGCACGGCCAGCGGTTCTACTACCACAACCACTACCACGAGTTCCAAATGCTCGGCCCGGAGACCGGGCTCGACGCGCTCGTCAACAACACCGACCCCGAGCTGGTCGGGTTCGAGCTCGACGTGTTCTGGGCGCTCCGCGCGGGGAGAGAGCCCGTCGAGGTCATGGATTCGCTCGGCGGCCGGCTGAAGCTCGTGCACCTCAAGGACCTGTCGCCCGACGCGAGGCCCGTCAACCTGTTCGAGGCGATCCCGGACGGCGCCCGGCTCGACATGCAGAGCTTCCTCGGGTATCTGGGAAGCCCGGCGGACTTCACGGAGCTTGGCCGCGGCGTGGTCGACCTGCCCGCCGTCGTCAAAAAGGCGCGCTCGATGCAAAGCGTCGAGCACCTGATCCTCGAGCAGGACCAGACGGCGATCGGCGAGCTCGAGAGCGCCCGGATAGGGCTTGCGTACATGAAGGCCCTTCTGTCCGCCCCTCACGCCTGAAAGGCGGGGGGCTCTTTTTTTGCCGCCAGCATCCGAATGCTCACAGCCGCGCCGAGGATCAAAAGCCCGCCCGCGATCGCCCACATCGCCCGGAAGTCCGCCCGCGCGCTGACGAAGAATCCCGTCAGCGACGCGCAGAGCCCTCCGATCTGCAAAAGCAGCGAGAACAGCGACAATATCCCCGCGCGCCGCCCGGTCGGGGCCTCTTTGTTCAAAAGCGCGCTCTCCGCGACCCCGCCGCCGCCGAGGAATATGTAGCAGAGCGAGTAGATTCCGATAAACAGCGGCTGCCGGGAGCGGACGAACAGCATGAGACAGCCGGCGCCCAGCAGCGCCTTGAACCCGACGAGCAGCGCGGGGCCGCGCTCCGGGTTCTTGGTCAGCAGGCGCTCGGCGAATTTGCTTCCGAAGATCACCGCGAGAAAGCCCAAAAAGCTCACGGCCCCGAACACCCACGGCGCGGGCGACTGCTCCGACAGCGCGAGCTGCCAGTAGGTCTCCAAGGAAATCAGCGCGAAGCCCGTCGAGAGCGAAAACACGAGCAACGCTCGCACCGCGCCGCGCCTCCTCAGGAACGCGAGGCTCTCGAGAACCTGCGCCGCGGCATGGGGGTGCGCCGCCGCGCGCGGATGCTCCCGAACGAAGGCCGCGGTCAGCAGAAATACCGACGCGTAGAGCGCGAGGTTCGCCAGGAGGTTGCCCTCGCACCGGTCGCCGACGCCGGACAGCAGCCCGCCCGCGAGCGCGCCTGCGGCGAGGCCCGCGCTCTCCAAGATCGAGAGCTGCGAGGCCGTTTGGACGAGCGCCCCTTCGCCTGCCTCGTCGATCGCAAGCGCCTCGACACTGCCCGAGGAGAACGCGCGACCCAGTCCTTTTGCGACCACCGCCGGGAACAGCATTGCCAGCGACCGGGAAAACAGCAGCAGCCCATAGCTCAGGAACGACAGCAGCGCGGACAGCAGAAACGCGCGCTTCCTGCCGTACAGATCCGCGAACACGCCGCTCGGGAACTCCGCCAAGATGACCGTCAGCGAGAACGCGCCGATCAGCAGCGATACCGTGCGGG
>JAAYZL010000518.1 GCA_012514855.1 Clostridiales bacterium | reverse complement strand
CGGCGGCGCGCGCGGCGGCGCGGCCCTCGACCTTCTCGCCCTCGGCTGTCATCAAAAGCTTGCCGACCTCCGCGCCGTAGCCGCCCTTGAGCCCCTCGTCGGAGATCGCGGTGTTGAGCTCGATCTGCCGGGAGAGCATGGGCTTTACGTCCTCTATGTCGAGCCCGGCCGCGAAGTCCCAGATGCCGCGCACGCTCAGCGCCGACCTGTCGACCGCCTCGCCCGCGGCCTCGGCGTCCTTGCGGAAAATCTCGACGCCGTCCTTTTCGATGGAGGTGATGTTCGTGTGCTCGTGCTCGACGGTGACGGACGCGCGCTCGTCCCCCGCGACCGCCTCGATGCGGATGTAGAGGTTGTCCTTGCCCTCGACGTATTTCGCGCCGCAGAAGCCGGCCTCGACGAGCCCGCGCGCGCGGGCAATGTGCTCCGCGGTCACGGGCCGCAATACCTCATAGGAGAGCGACGCGTCGCCGCCGACCGCGCCGAGCGTCGCCGCGGCCTCGATGCCGCGCTGTCCGCCGGAGTTCGGCACGGTCACGCTCTTGACGTTTTTGATGATGTTGCCGCTCAGGGACGCGGTCAAGTGCTCCGGGAAGCGGCCGAGCGCGTCGCGCGCCTTCGCGGACGCGAACGCGATGGCGATCGGCTCGGTACACCCGAGCGCCGGAACCAGCTCGTGCCTGAGGATCTCCATGTAGGCTGCGTAGGTGCTCTTTTCCATGTCCGGTTCTCCTTTTTATTTCAGCGTGCGGAACGTGTTGATATCGCGCCGGAGCAGCTCGATCGCGCCGTCGCGGTCGTGGCCGCGGATGCTCTCGACGATCTGCCGGTGCAGTATCGAAGGCTCCATGAACGAGCTGTCCTGCCACCTGTCCCAGTAGAGCTGCAGGTACGCGCGCATCGAGGTGTTCAGCGCATGGCGCAGTTGGCCGTAGATGAACTCGTTCTCCGCAAACGACGCGAGCGTCAGGTGGAAGTTCAGCGTGCCGTTCCAATAGTCCTTCGTGTCCTTCTGCGACAGGAACAGGAACTCGCTCTCGACGACGCTCTCGAGCCGGCACAGTTGCGTCGGCGTGATGTCCTCGAAGCTCTCGCGCAGGCACCCGCACTCGAGCATCGTCCGGAACTGCAGGATGTCCCGGATGTTGCGGTCGGTGTAGCGCACGACGATGTACCCGAGCCGGGGCACGCTCCTAAGCACGCCCTGCGAGCACAGCTCGACCAGCGCCTCCCGGACCGGGGACTTCGAAACCTGCAGCTTTTCGGTGAGCTGCTTCTCGCTGAGGACGCTTTCGACGTTGTACTCGCCGCCGATGATGCCGCGCAGAACCGCGGCGTATACCTTGTCCTTGAGCGTACCGCTGGTCATATCAACACGTCCCGCCGAGGGCGGTTTCCTCTCTTGCGTTCGATGCGGTTCCCACTACATATTACGCGATGTGGGGCTCTTTGTCAATCTCCGCGCATGGTTTTCCGCTTTTTTTTAATAATATCACCGCGTTGAGGCGTTTTTTCGGGTTCCCGGCACAAATTCCAGAAAAAACGGATTTTTTTGTGCGGATACGCTTTTTTATTGACAGGCGATTTGGCGCGTGCTATAATTGCCGTGGGTGCTCGGGGCATGTACACACCGCCTTTGTAATAACATCAGAGCCCCGCCCGTTCGCCCGGTATTTTAAAGACCGCGGGACCCCTTGCGGCCTTTGAGATAGAGCCCAGGGAAATCAAAGAAAGGGAGTACGAACAGCATGAAGAAGATTTTTGCCATTCTCCT
>JAAYZL010000517.1 GCA_012514855.1 Clostridiales bacterium | reverse complement strand
CGGCGGCGAGCATGGCCTGCTCCGCGTGCTTGACGACCGGCGAGGCGATGTACACCGCTTCTATCTCGGGGTCTTTAAGCAGCGCCTCCGCGCTCGTGTAGGCCCGCTTCGCGCTGTGCTTTTCGCGGAGCCGCTCGGCGAGCCCGGACTCGATCTCCATGACCGCCGTGAGCTCCGAGCGCTCCGACAGCAGCATCGCCGGGATCGTCCTCCTGTCCGCGATGCCGCCCGCGCCGATGACGCCCCAATGCAACTTTCTCAATTGCATCCTCCTTTACACGCCCCGCTGCATCTCGTCGATGGCATCGAGGATGGCCTGCGCCATGTAGTCCAGCTGCTCGGTCGAAAGCCCGTAGCACGGGAAGTGCGTGAAGCGGTTGTTGAACACGTCCTCGCAGACCGGGCAGGTCTTGGCGATCTCCTCGGGATCGTACCCGAACGGCTCGAGCACGCGGAAGCGGTAGAGCGGCCCGAAGTGCGGGATCGTCGTGACGCCCTTCTCGTCCATCTTCCGCTTGAAGACCTGCACGTTCGCGCCGGCCTTCGCAGGGTCCAGCAACAGCCTGTACAGGTGGAACGTCGGCTTGACGCTTCGCGCCTCGCCGGTGTCCTGCGTGAGGATCGCGTCGCAGCCCTTGAGCTTGTCGTTCAGGTACTCGACGGCCTCGCGGCGCGCGGCGAGTATCTTGCCGTTCCTGCGAACCTGCTGCGAGAGCCCGAGCGCCTGAATCTCGGTCGTCGAGTGGTTGCCGGCGACGAACGGGCCGTACTTTCCCGGAATCGGCGAGATGTCGTAGAGCCAGTTCTTGATCTTGCGGCTGAAGTCGAGCCCGAGGAAGCGCGTGCGCGGAAGCTCCGGGCGGAATTCCTCGATGTTCGTCGTCAATATGCCGCCCTCGCCGAACGAGGTGATGTTCTTGACCTCGTGGAAGCTGAACGCGGTGAAGTCGGCGACCGTGCCGATCTTCCTTCCCTTGTACTCCGCGCCGAACGCGTGCGCGGCGTCCTCGAGCACGATGAGGTCGTGCTCCCTCGCGAGCTCCATGATCGGGTCGAGGTCAACCGGGTATCCGCCTATATCCACCGGCACGATCATCTTGGTCCTGGCGGTTATTTTCTTCTCCACGTCCCTGGGGTCCATGTTGAGCGTGATCGGGTCGACGTCGGCGAACACCAGTTTGCAGCCGATCGAGAGCGGGTAGGCCATCGTCGCGACAAACGTGATCGCGGGCACGATCACCTCGTCGCCGGGCTTGAGGTTTGCGTACTTGTAGGCGATTTCAAAGCCGGCGGTGCAGTTCGTGAGGAACAGCGACCCCTGGGTGCCGAGGTATTCGTCGACGTCGGCCTCTGCGCGCGCGACCATCGCGTCCAGCGACAGCTTTCCGGGCGGCGCGGAGACGGCGTCCAAAGCGTAGACATCCTCCTTGACCCTCGCGAGCGCCTGTTCGTAGGCCTCGCCCTTGCCCTGCATCAGAAAGCCTATGAAGGCCATCATGTCCTCGACGTTGTAGTTCTCGCCGACGGCTGCCCAGGGCACCTTCGTTTCCCCGGTGTTGTAGCGGAAATCCGATGCTTTTTTCTTCATTGTCTTTCCCGTCCTGTCGTCTATTCTAGGCTCCGGAGGGGCGTGCCGAAGCGCGCCGCCTCCGTCCCCTGAAAATCGGTCGTTTGGATCAGTCCTCCACGATCACCGCGCGGCACGGCGACGCCGCGACGCCCTCCACCCGAAGCGGAAGCGCGGTGATCCGGACGCGCGGCCTGGTCACTTTGTCGAGGTTGCACAGCGGAACCAGCATCAGTATGTTCGCCCGGTAGAACTCCGGGAAAAACCCCTGCGGGTTTTTCAGGTTCTCCCACGCGGGCGTGTCGGTGGCCAGGATGGACGGCTTTTGATCGATGATCCACTTCATCGCCTCGTACGTAAAGTACGGCGAATTCGGGAAGAACACGTCGTCGCGCATCCAGTACGCCCCCCAGCCGCAGTGGACCGCGATGCAGTCCCCCGGCCGGATTCGGTCGGCGTTTTCGCAGGCGAGCAGATCCTCCAGCGCGATCACCTGCTGCACGCCCGGGTCGGACACGTCCTTTTTGACCTTCAGCACCACGCAGCCGACGTCGACGAGCTTTGAAACCGGGATGTCGTCGACGAGGAAGCTGTTTTCAAAGCCGAAGAAGTGCGCCGGGGTCTCGAGGTACGTGCCGACCTGCGCGTGCATGCCCCTGATCTCGGTGTAGAAGTATTCGCCGAAGCCCTCGCAGTATCCGGACGCCGGCTCGATTGCCGGCTTCGGAAACAGCGAGCCGAAGCTCCACATGCCGTTGCGAATGACCCCGGTGACGTCGATCACATTCATCGAATCAAATCCTTAGAAGTTGAAGTTGTTGATGTTCTCGGGCGTGAAGGTGAACGTCTCGTAGAAGTAGAACACGTTGCCCTCGAGCCGCTCGGAGCCCTCGAAGCCCTCGATGGAGAGCGGGCCGACCGGCATCTCGACGCCCTCGATCAGGTTCGCCGCGATCGTCACGGCCCAGGCCTGCCACTTCGCGGTGTCCCAGAGGACCGCGCTGACGCACGCGCCGGACTCCATGCCGGGCTTGGCGAGGTTCGGGGTCGACTGGCCGCAGGCGTAGACCTTGCCGATCATGCCCGCGTCCTCGATGGCGCTGGAGATCGGGCCGACGCCGGTCGACACGTTCGACATGATGGCCTTGACCTCCGGATACGCGGTCATGATGTTCATCGCGACGGTGTAGCACTTCTCCGGGTCCTCGTCCATGCCCTCGACGGTCACGCACTCGATGCCGGGGTACTTCTCCTGCGCGTACTCGAGGCAGAAGTCGATGCGCTTCTGGAGAAGCTCGTTGGTCAGGACGCCGGTGATGATCGCGTACTGGCCCTCCTCGCCGATGCTGTCGACGATCGACTCAACCTGCGGGATGCCCAGCTCCGCCAGATCCATCAGGCCCGCGTAGACGTCGCGGCCGGCGGGGTCGATGTCGAGGTCGAAGCTGACGACCTTGATCCCCTTCTCCATCGCCTGCTGGCAGATCGGGACGACGGAGGTCGTGTCGCCGGAGGCGAGGCAGATCGCGTCGACGTCCTGCGCGATCAGGTTCTCGATGATCGAGATCAGGCCGGGCGTGTCGACCTCGGTCGTTCCGGTCCAGATCACGTCATAGCCGAGCGCCTTGCCCGTCTCTATGGCGGTCTGCTCGCCGAACGAGAAGTACGGCGCGCTGGTCACGTAGCAAACCACGGCAATCGT
>JAAYZL010000516.1 GCA_012514855.1 Clostridiales bacterium | reverse complement strand
CAAGACGCTGGACAAGGTGGGCGCGGACAAGGAAAAGGAGATCATGTCGATCTGATGCTTCAGAAGCTCGCCCAACTGTTGAGACCGAAGCGAAAGTACATCGAAGCGCGCGTCGCGCCCCGGGACGACGGGGCGCGCGTTGCATTGCCGGAAAAGCTGCCCAGGCATGTGGGCATCATCATGGACGGAAACGGCCGCTGGGCGGTCGAGCGCGGGCTTCCGCGGTCGGCCGGGCACGCGGCGGGCACGGAGGCGCTGCGCGACATCATCCGGGCCTGCGACGAGTGGGGCATATACGCTCTGTCGATCTACGCGTTTTCCACCGAGAACTGGGCGCGTCCGCGCGACGAGGTCGGGACGCTGATGGGGCTGCTGCTGCGCTACTTCGAGTCGGAGATCGACGAGCTCTTCCGGAAAAACGCCGTCATCCGCATCATCGGCGACATCGACGGGCTTCCGGAGAAGCAAAAGGCGGCGGTTTTGCGCGCGATGGAGCGCACGAAGGACAACACGGGCCTCCGGCTCAACATCGCGCTCAACTACGGCGGGCGCGCGGAAATTCGCCGCGCGGTTGAACGCGTCGCAAAGCGCTGCGCCGCGGGCGAATTGCAGCCCTCGGAGATCACCGAGGCGGACGTCGAGAGGGAACTGTTTACCGCGGGGCTTCCGCCGGTCGACGTCCTGATCCGAACCAGCGGGGAGAAGCGCACGTCGAACTTCCTGCCGTGGCAGGCGGCGTATGCGGAGCTCGTGTTCAACCCGATCCTGTGGCCGGACTATACGCGCGAGGCGTTTGCCCGGGATTTGAGCGAATTTGCCTCGCGCGACAGGCGCTTTGGCAAGGTGCACGCGGAGGAGGTCTCATGAAGCAGCGCGTGATGACGGGCATTCTGCTGGTCGTGCTCCTCGGCGCAATCGTGTACTTGGGCGGTTGGTGGCTGCGCGGCGCGATACTCTTCCTGATGGCGGTCAGCATGCACGAGATGTACGCGGCCTTCGCCGGAAAGGGCATGCGGCCCGTGCGCGCGGGGCTCGGCCTGCCTGCGCTTCTGCTGCTCGCGATTTTGTTCGTGCCCGCGCAGCGGCTGATGGAGGGCGCGCTTGTGTCGATGGCGCTGCTCGGCGCGGTCGGCATCGGCGCGATCGTGCTGCGCGGACATGTGGACTATGACGGCGCGGCCTCGTCGGTGCTGCCGCTTTTGTATCCGGGCCTGTTCTACGTGCTGATGCTCGACCTGACGCTCGGCAACGAGGGCATGGAGCAGAGAATACTGTTCGCGCTTCTGTTCCTCGTGCCCTCGATGAACGACTGCTTCGCGCTGCTCGCGGGCACGGCGCTCGGGAAGCGAAAGCTCGCGCCGGAGATCAGCCCGAAAAAGACCGTCGAGGGCTCGATCGGCGGGCTGATCGCGGCGGTGCTGTTCGCGGTCGCGATACCGTTTCTGATCGGCGCGATGTACGGCGTCGAGGCTAATGCGCTCGATCCGGTCTGGAAGTACGCGCTGTTCGGTCTGGCGGCGGGCGCGCTCTCGCAGATCGGCGACCTCGCCGCGTCGCTGTTCAAGCGGCACTGCGGCATCAAGGATTTTGGGAAAATATTTCCGGGGCACGGGGGCGTGCTCGACCGGCTCGACGGCGTGCTGTTCGCGTCGCTGGCGGCGCACGCCTTCTTCCGGCTGATGGGTTAGGATATGCAAAAGAACTTGGCGATACTGGGGGCGACCGGTTCGATCGGCGCCCAGGCGCTCGACATCGTCCGCAGGCATCCGGAGCGGTTTTTCGCGTGCT
>JAAYZL010000079.1 GCA_012514855.1 Clostridiales bacterium | reverse complement strand
GAAGATCTCGGCGAGCTGCTCGAAGCCCTCGCGCTTGGCGACCTCGGCGAAGTACGTGTATTTGTTGCGCGCCTGGCTCTCCCCGGCGAACGCGTCGGCGAGGTTCTTCCCGGTCTTCGTGCCCGCGTAGGGGTTCTTCGCGGCAACGGGATCCTCTTGAACAAGGTTGAACATGCTCGCCGGCTGCTTGCAGCGCGGGCAGCGGAAATCGGCCTCCATCGGCCCCTCGTGGACGTATCCGCAGATGGCGCACTTCCATTTTTCCATCGTCATTTCCTCCCCTTCGTTGAACTCGATCCGGTCGAGCAATTCGCGGGCGACCCCGCCCGCCGGCGCGTCCGCGATCGACCGCAAAAACGCGCGCGTGTAGCCGCTCTGCGGCAGCATGTATCCGGCCTCGCGCAGCAAATCCTCCGCCATGATGCGGTTCGACCTCTCGACCGCCTTCATAAGCCTCCCCGGAAGCCCGGCGGCGATGTTCTCCTGCTCGACCTTGCTCCGGGCGAGCGCGCGCATCGCGGCGGCGGCGGTTTCGGCCTTCGGCTGCTGGGGCGGGAATGTGTCCGGCACCATCGAGATCGCCCCCGACGGGCACGCGCCCGCGCACACGCCGCAGCCGTTGCACTTCGAGCGGTCGATCACGCTGTTCTCGGTGTCCGTGGCCCCGGTCGGGCAGACGTAGAGGCACAGGCAGTCCTTCGTGCAGAGTCTGATGTTTCGAACGGCGTACATGCGCTTACCTCCCCTCCACTTGCTCGAATTTCCAGCCGGGCACCTTGCAGACCGGACAGATCGCCGGGGGATTGTCCCCCACGAAGACAAAGCCGCAGATCGTGCAGACGTATACGCCGGTGTGCCCGAGCATCCCCTCGCCCTCCCTCTCGTACCGGGCGAGCAGCGATTTCAAAATCCGCGTGACCTTCTCGCTCCAGACGAGCGCCCTGAGCGCGCCCCTGTCCTTCGCCTCGGAACCGGCGGCGTTGGCGCTCGGGAACCCGCCCTCGAGGTCTTTCTCGACGCGCTCCATCAGCTGCCGGACGTCCGGCTCCGCGGCGGGCGCGGCGGCGGACTTGAAGTATTGGGCGAGCTCCAGGAACTTCGCGGCCTCCTCGCTCTTGTACTGCTTCTCACAGCCGCGCGCGAGGTTCGAGCACACCGCGCTCATCTCAAGCGCGGACAGCTCCCGCATGTCTTCGTCGATCGGGGCGGCCGGCTCCGGCGCGGCCGACGGCTTCGCGGAGCCCTCCTCCCGGAACTCGGCCTTCGGCGCGCCGCACAGCGGGCACGTCCAGCCCTCCGGCAAATCCTCCCAGCGCCCGCCCTTCGACTCGTCGTGGACGTAGCCGCAGACGGAGCAGACGAATTTTCTCAACTGCATCAACCTCCCGTTTATTTTTTAAGGCAATGCCGCATAGAGAGGGCGCGCGCCGGCGAGATGAACTTCGGGTTCGCAAAAGCCGCAGGCGCAGCAGCGCTACGTCAAGGATTTTGCGGGCCCGAGACGGCGGAAATGCAGCCGCCCGCGCCCGCACGATTTGTGCGGTATTGCCTTAATGCCTCTCTATCTATACCGCATTCGGCGCGCGGTGAACCAACGCGATGCAAAAGAAGCGCGCCGAACCGCGGTTCGAACCCTGTGATCCGCATAATCGCAAAGCGGCGCGTCGCCGTCGGACGCGCGGGCGGCCGTGCGCGGCGGGGCGGAAAAAAGTTTTTTCGACGATACGAAATGTACGAAAACCGCGTGGCAATATGCTATCAGGGCGGCCGGCGACAAGGGCCGCCTCTCGCGCGGGGCCGGGCCGCGCGGAGGGAAGGAGGCGAGGAACATGGGCGAAGAGAGGCTGCCCCCGGAGGCCGCGGCGGGCGCGGGAAAGGAGAGGCGGACCCGGAAGGCCGCGGCGGGCGCGGGGGAAAAGAAACCTCCTCGGGGGCACGCGGCGGGCGCGGATGAAAAGAAGCCGCTCCGGGAGCACGTGGCCGGCGCGGGCGAGGTGCTCGAGTACCTGACGTGCGTGCTGCGCGGCGAGGAGGACGGCGAGCTGAAAAACGCGACCGCGCGCATGAAGGCCGCGGAGTTGCTCGGAAAGCGGATGGGGCTGTTCGAGGAGGGCGCGGAGGCGGTTCAAGAGCCTGTGGTCATCATCGACGACGTGCGCGCGGCCGCGGTTCAGGAGCCGGGGCTCATCATCGACGGCGTGCGCGCGACTGCGGAGGAGTAGCGTGCGGCTGTCGGAATTGATCGCCCGCCCGTATGCGCGCGCGCACCGCGACATCCGGGACATGCGGCACGCCGAATACTGGTTTCTGGGCGGGCGCGGCTCGGGAAAGTCGAGCTTCGTCGCGCTCGAGATCGCGCTGGGGCTGTTGAGCGACCCGGAGGCGAACGCGATCGCGTACCGGAAGGTCGGCGCCACCCTGCGGGAATCGGTGTTCGAGCAGATGCTGTGGGCGATCGCGGCGCTGGGGGTCTCCGACCGGTTCGCGCGCAGGATGCAGCCGCTCGAGCTCGAGTACCGGCCGACCGGGCAGAGGATGCTCTTCCGCGGCGCGGACAACCCCGAGAAGTCGAAGTCGATCGTGCTCTCGAGGGGGCGGTTCAAGTACCTGTGGTTCGAGGAGCTCAACGAGTTTGCCGGCATGGAGGACGTGCGCACGATCAAGGCGTCGGTGCTGCGCGGCGGGAGGTCGCTGGTGTTCGCGAGCTGCAACCCGCCGGTCAGCCCGTCGGACTGGGTCAACCTCGAGGCGCTGCGCGGCGTCCCCGGAAGGTTTTTGCACCGCTCGACGTACCTCGACCTCCCCGGGGCGTGGCTCGGGGAGGCGTTTTTGCGCGAGGCGGAGCTGCTCAAAGCCGAGGACATGCGCGCGTACCGGCACATGTACCTGGGCGAGGCGGTCGGGTACGGCGCGCAGGTGTTCGAGAACCTGTCGATCCGGCCGGTCCCGGACGCGGAGATCGAGGGGCTCGAGCGCTGCCTGTGCGGGCTCGACTTCGGGTTCGCGAGCGACCCCGACGCGTTCGTCCGGCTGTCGTATTCGCCCGCGCGCAGGAAACTGACGTTCGCGGGCGAGTTCGTGCGCGCGAGATTGCCGGTCGAGGCGCTGGCCGAGGAGTTGAAGGCGCGCGTCGAGCCCGGCGAGCGCCTCGTCTGCGACAGCGCCGAGCCGCGCGCGCTGGCCGCTCTGCGGGCGCTGGGCATCCCCTGCGAGGCCGCGAAGAAGGGGCCGGGGAGCGTGCACCGCGGCATGCGGTTTTTGCAGGGGCTCTCGGAGATCGCGATCGACCCGGTTCGCTGTCCGGTCGCGGCGCGCGAGTTCTCCGCATGCGCGTACGCCCGCGACCGCGAGGGCAGGATCACCGGCGCGTACGAGGACAGGGACAACCACGCGATCGACGCGGCGCGCTACGCGCTGGAGCGGTTCGTCGGCGGCCGCGAGGCGAGGACGTTTTCGCGGGAGGGCATCGGGATCTGATGCGGGAGCGATCGAAAGAACAGAGGCACCGGGGGTGCATGAGGGCACGGTATGAGGCGCCCGCGAGGGCAGGATCACCGGCGCGCGCGAGGACAGGACACCCACGATCGACGCGGCGCGCTATGCGCCGGAGCGGTTCGTCGGCGGGCGCTGAGAGCGCACGTTTTCGCGGGAGGGCGTCGGCATTTGACGCGAAGTCTGATGCGAGAGAGAGGAGAATTCGATGATTGTCAGACCATTGGAAGCGGTCGGCGGCGCGCCCTCGGCGGAGGCGGTGCGGCACGCGATCGCGGAGCACTTTGAGGGGCTGGGGCGGCTTTCCCGCCTCAGGGCCTACTACGACGGCAGGCACGCGATCTGCGAGAGGCGGCGCGCGAGCGGGCTTCCGAACGCGCGGCTCGTGAACGGCTTTCCGCGGCTGATCGTGACGATGGCCGCCGGATACCTGATCGGCAGTCCGGTCGGTTACTCTGCCGACGGGCGGGACGGGGCGGCGCTCGAGGGCGTGCTCTCGGACTACCGCGCGTCGCTCGTCGACAGCGTGGACTGCGAATTGGCGCGCGACGCCGGCATCTACGGGAAGGGCGTCGAGCTCGTCTACGCCGATTCGGACGCGCGCGCGCGGACGGCGGCGCTCGACCCCCGGAACGCGTTCGTCGTCTACGACGACACGGTCGCCGCGAGGCCCTTGTTCGGCGTGCACGTGGCCGGGCGAACCGACGCCAACGGAAAACCGGACGGCGCGCGAATCGACGTGTATTCGGAGGGGCTGATCGAGCGGTACATTGCGCGCGACGCGATGAAGCTATGCGAGGCCGACCGCGTTATGTCGCGCGAGCACTTCTTCGGCGGCGTGCCGATGATCGAGTACTGGAACGGCGCGGACGAGCGCGGCG
>JAAYZL010000515.1 GCA_012514855.1 Clostridiales bacterium | reverse complement strand
GAGCAACGGCCGGTTTGACTACGCGGTAGAGGTGACGAAGGAAATTGCCGACGAAATCCTGAACGCCGACGACCGCCCGACCGCGCTGTACTGCGCGAACGACATCATCGCGGTGGCAATGATCAACGAATTGCAGGGCCGGGGCGTGAGAATTCCCGGCGACGTCGCTATCATCGGTCACGACGGGCTTGATCTGTGCCGGATGCTGCACCCGCACATCACGACGGTCGCGCAACCTCGCTACGAGATGGGCAGGGAGGCGGCGAGGATGCTGATCGATCGCATCGAAAGGGGCGGCGCGCCGCGCGCGGTGGTGCTTCCGCCGAAGGTTTTGGTCGGGGAGACGGCGTAGATTGCGGGGGGGGTGTTCCGTGAAGACCATTCGGACGGTGTGCGGCGAAATGCGCGCTGAGGAGGCCGGGCTGATCTGCGTGCACGAGCATCTGATCCTGGACATGACCCACGAGGCCGTCGTCCCGAAGACGGAGGCGGAGCGGGCGCTCTTCCACGGCGGGATACGGATGGAAAACCTCGGCGTGCTGCGCAGGAATCCCTATGTGGTACAGACGAACCTCGAGCTGGACAGCGTGGAGGATGCGGTGGACGAGTTGCGGCCGCTCCTGGATCGCGGATGCAACCTGCTTCTGGACCTGACGAGCGTCGGGCTCGGGCGGGACGCGCGCAAATTGCGGGAAATCTCCGAGCGGACCGGCCTCCATATCGCGTGCGGCTGCGGGCTGTTCGTGCACGATTCCCGCGTCGAACCCTATTCGGACTGGGGCGTCGACGAGATCGCCCGATGGATGCTTCGCGAGATCCGCGACGGGATCGAGGACACCGGCATTTGCCCCGGCGTGATCGGCGAGATCGGCACCAGCGAGGTCATCCATCCCTTCGAGCGGCGCGCGCTGCTGGCCGCGGCGATCGCCTCGGCGGAGACGGGCCTGCCGGTCTACGTGCATACCTATCCGTGGAGCCGCGCCGGGCTCGAGGCGGTCGACCTGCTGCTTGTGCGCGGCGTGCCGGCGAAGCGCATCTGCATCTGCCACCTCGACGTGACCTTTGACGAGGAAACCATACTGCGGGCGCTCGACCGGGGCGTCTACGTGGAGTTTGACAACCTGGGCAAGGAGTTCTATTTCGAGGCCGCGGACGGCGCGTTCGCGGGCGGGCCCTTCGAGACGGACGTCTCCCGCGCGAGGATGCTGAAAAAGCTCATCGAGGGCGGATATGCGGAGCAATTGCTGCTCGCGAACGACCTGTGCCTGAAGGCGTCGCTTAGGAAATACGGGGGCTGGGGATACGACCACCTGTTCACAAACTTCGTCCCGATGATGCGCATGGAGGGTATCCCCGCGCGGGAGATCGAGCGCCTCATCCGGCTGAATCCGAGGACGTTTCTCTTCGGCGACTGAAGCGATTTCTATGCGCTGTCTTCGGCGGCCGCCGGCAGCGCGTAAAATAAGAAGGAGGGAGTCCCATGAAGAAACTGACACTGATCCTTGCGTTCGTCCTAATCACCGTGGTCGCATTTGCCTCAAGCGCCTCCGCCCTGACCGTCGGCTTCTGCAACATCGCAGAGACCGCAGAACAGCACTACAAGATCAAGGAGAACATGGAGGCTGCGGCGAAGGAGCGCGGCTGGGAGCTTGTATACATGAACAACAAGCTCGACGGCCAGACCGCCGTGGCCAACGCCGACGCCATGCTCCTGCGCGACATCGACTACTTCATCGAGTTCAACGTGGACATCTCCGTCGCCCCGACCATCATGGAGAAGATGGACGAGGCGGGCATTCCCGTCATCGCGGTGGACATCGAGCATCCCGGTGCCGTGTACTTCGGCGCGAACAACTTCGGCGTAGGCCCGATCGTCGGCAAATACCTGGGCGAGATCGTCAAGGCGAGGTGGGAGGCCGCCGACGCGCTGCTGATCATCGAAGACTCCATTTCCGGCGAGACGGTTCTCGCGCGCACCGACAACGTCGTGGACGGATTCAAGGAGATCTTCCCCGACTTTGCCGACGAGAATATCTACTACATCGACGGCGGGCAGGACCCCACCGAGGCGCAGGAGATCACCTCGAACTTCCTGTCGGCGCATCCGGACCTCGAGAAGATCGCGATCGCCCCGGCGCACTCCACGTACCGTATCGGCGCGCAGGCCGCCATTGAGACGGCCGGCCGCGAGCTGAATTGCCTGATGGTCTCCCAGGGCGAGTACGACTACTTCGAGTACCTCGACGCCAACCCCGAAGCGCCCGAGTGGGAAGTCTATACGGCGACGCTCGTGTACGACTTCAAGAACTACGGCAATTACTGCATGTCCATCATCGACAAGATGGAGGCCGGCGAGGAGGTCCCGGACTACAACTACCCGACGCACTACATCATCGACCGCTCCAACGTCGACGAATTCTTCCCCGAGGAGGCCTAAGGCCGAAGCAACTTCCGGCGGGCGCTCCGCGCCCGCCGGAACCGCGAAATTGAAGGAAGCGGAGCGAGGAATTTGGAAAAAGCAACGATTTTGCGGATGGAGCACATCACGAAAAAATTCCCGGGGGTAACGGCGCTGGACGACGTGTCCCTGAGCATCCGGGAGGGCGAGGTGCTCGCGCTCCTGGGGGAGAACGGCGCG
Source organism: Clostridiales bacterium (assembly GCA_012514855.1). The sequence continues at coordinate 158 of JAAYZL010000515.1, read as the reverse complement.
GGAAAGTCCACTCTGATCAAGGTGCTCTCCGGAATCTATACCCCGGAGGAGGGCCGCATCAACATAGACGGCGCGGACGTCGCGTTTGAGACGCCGGTCGAGGCCAAGGAATTGGGCATCAGCGTCGTGCATCAGGAACTCGCGTACCTGCCGCTTCT
>JAAYZL010000514.1 GCA_012514855.1 Clostridiales bacterium | reverse complement strand
TCCACCACAGAACTTGCGTCTCCGGCGGTTCTTTTTGTCCCCGGTTGTGTCGCTCTCCGCTTGACGTAGCGCTGCTACGCCTGCGCTCCGGCTCCTTGCCGGGAACAAAAATCCCTCGCCGGATTCCGCAACTTCCGTAGTGGGCGGAGCACTAGGAGCCGGAGCGATACGTAGCGGAGCTACGTTGAGCGGAGAGCGACGAAGTGAGGTTTGATTGCCGAAGGCAATCAAAGTCGCTCCGCGACCGGTCCGTTCAAACCGAAGATTTGAACGGACCGCCGTGCGCGAAAAGGTCCGGCACGACGAGGAATTCATATTTCGGATTGGTATAGGAGGAAATGCCCATGAAAGTCGGGTTTGTATGCTTCGGGGAGGTCAACACGCCGTTTGAGCGGCTTCAAATCAAGCACGACCACGCGATCGAAACCCTGGGCGCGCTCGGGGGAGAGCTCTTCGACGCGGGCATCGTCATCGACGACCCGGGATACGAGACCGCCGACCGCGCGATCCGGTACCTGAAGGGAAAGGAGTTCTCGTCGCTGATCGTCTGCGTCGCGGGCTGGGTCCCGACGCACGCCGTGATCCGCGTGACCGACGGGTTCCGCCATCTGCCGATGGTGCTCTGGGGCCTGTGCGGCTGGATGGACGGCGGGCACATCGTGACGACCGCCGGCCAGGCCGGGACGTCGGCGCTGCGCCCGGCGATGGAGGCGATGGACTACGCGTTCAAGTACGTCTACTCGGTGATGGGCGAGCCGGAGCCGGTCGGCGAGATCGGAAGCTACGCCCGCGCGGCGCACGCGGCGAAAGCGCTCCGGCACGCGAGGATCGGCACGATGGGCTACCGCGACATGCTGCTCTACGGCACGCAGTTCGAGGGAAACTCGATGCGCGGGCAGATCGGCATCGAGGTCGAGCCGTTCGAGATGCTCGAGATGGTGCAGCTCGCCGACCAGCTCGACCCCGCGGAGGTTGAAAAGGGCGTCCGGTACGTGCGCGACAACTGGGTGCTCGAAAAGGAGTGCGAGGACCTGGTCATCGAAAGGGGCGTTAAGTACGCGCTCGCGGTCGGGAAGAAGGTCGTGGAGCGCGACTGGGGCGCGGTGTCCCTGATCGACGTCGACGGCATGAAGAAGCTGCTCGGCTTCCCGCCGGCTCTGGTGTTCATGCTGCTGGAAAAGTGGTACGGGGTCGAGACGACGCCGGAGAACGACATACTCGGAAACGTCACGCAGCTCATGGTCAAGGCGCTGACCGGCCGGCGCGCGCCGTACATGGAGTACTACGAGTTCTTCCGCGAGAGCGTGCTCGCGGGCGTTCCGGACTACATCCCGACCGCGGTCACCGACGGCGAGGTGAAGCTGCTGCCGACGGCGTTCGGGCTGTTGAGCGCGTCGCTTTTGAACGTCAGCGAGGCGAGGACCGGCTACGTGACCTGCGCGCGGCTTTTCTACAAAAAGGGCAAATATTTCATGCACCTCTACACCGGCGAGGCGAAAAAGCCGCCGCGCTGGGAGGAGTTCGGCTGGGCGCCGCCCGCGCCGCAGCTCGTGAGCCTTGAGATCTTCCCCGATTCGTGCACGGTTCCGGAGTTCGCGCAGAAGGTGTCGAGCCAGCACGTGATCCTCTGCTACGGCGACCACGCGCGGGAGATTCGCGAGCTGTGCGGACTGCTCGGCATCGAAGTGATCTAAAGCTCGACGGTGCGCGTCGCGACCCTCTCGACGAACCGGCGGTCGTGCTCGACGAACAGCAGCGTCGGCCGGTATTCGAGGATCAGCTCCTCGATCTGCATGCGCGAGAACACGTCGACGTAGTTCAGCGGCTCGTCCCAAATGTACAGATGCGCGCGCTCCGACAGGCTCGCCGCGAGCAGCGCCTTCTTCTTCTGGCCGTCGCTGAACTCGCTCAGGTCGGCCTCGAACTGCGCGCGCGGGAAGCCGAGCTTGCGCAGGATCGTCAGAAACAGCGTCGCCGGGATGCCGCGCATTTCGGCGAATTGGGGGAGCGAGCCGGACAGGAACGACGCGTCCTGCGGCACATAGGAAATTTTCAGCCCGCTGCCGACCCGGACGGCGCCGGTGCGATCGATGTCCGCGCCGGTCAGGAGCTTCAAAACCGTCGTCTTGCCGGAGCCGTTGCCGCCGACGAGCGCCACGCGGTCTTGAGAGGAAATCGTCAGGCTGAAATCGCGCACGGCCGCGCGGCCATCGTAGAACGCGCCGACATTTTCGAAGGACGCGAGCCGCTCGGAGTGGTACGGCTCCGGGCTCAATTTCAAAGGCTCCGCCTCCTCGACGTTGCGCAGCAGCTTCGACTTCTCGGCGGCCGCGTCGACCCTGCGGTCCTCGATGCCCTTCGCGCGCTTCATCAGCTTCTTCGCCTTGTGCCCCTCGAAGCCGCGCTCCGGGCGGCCGTCGCTGTCGGAGGTGCGGTGCTTGCCCTTTTCGGCCCTGCCCGACCACGCCTCCGCGCGCCGCGCGGCCTCCCCGAGCCTGCGGATTTCCCCGCGCAATTTGTCATTCTCGGCGCGCTCGAATGCCTCGCGCCTTTCGCGCTCGAAATTCCAGCTCGAAAAATTGCCGCGCAGAACTTCCGCGCCATTTGGGTTCAGCGCGAGCACGTGGTCGATCGCGCGGTCGAGGAAGTCGCGGTCGTGCGAGACCAGCAGAAAGCCGCCCTTTTTCGAGAGGTAGGAGGAGACCGCGCGCCGCCCGTCGAGGTCCAGGTGGTTCGTCGGCTCGTCGATCAGCGGGAACGCGCCGTCCCGCAAAAACAGCGCCGCGAGCAGCGCCTTCGTGCGCTCGCCGTTGCTGAGCGTCGAAAACGGCCGGTCGAGCGCCTCAAGGCGGAAGGACAAAAGCGACAGCTCGCGCTCGATCCGCCAGTCCTCCGCGCCGCCGAGCGATTTCAGCATCTCGCGCGCCGTCTTCTCGGGGTCGGGCACGGAGAACGGAAAGTACAGAAACCGGGCCGTCGCCGAAATCGCGCCGCCGGCATCGAGCATGCCCGCGAGCAGCTTCAGCAGCGTCGTCTTGCCGCGCCCGTTGCGGCCGATCAGCCCGAGCCGCCACGCGTCGTCGAGCGAGAGCGTCAGGCCGTCGAACACGGGCTCGGCGCGCCCCTCGTAGCGGAAGCGCAGGTTCTGTATGGAGATCACGGACAAGGAAATCCCCCCTTTATGAAAACGAACAGCGCCGCGCAAAGGCGACGCTTTCAAAATACCTCTTCCCGCGCGAAGCACGCGCGCGCAGACGGAAAGTGCGCCCCTCCCGCAGAACATGAGCATGGCGACGCCGACGCTCATCCTCCGTGCGAGATCATTCGCGCATCTTTCCGCCCCTTTCAGAAGGCTACGCCCCTTTATAAAACGTTTTCGGCGGTTTGTCAACCGAAGCGCGGTTTCTCTTGTATTTCGGGCGCGTCCATGCTATAATTTGGATGGAACCAAGAGTCGAAAAAGGATGGGGGAAAGTGGTATGAAGAGGTGGATCTGCTGCATTTTGGCGCTTG